>JAQSXU010000313.1 GCA_029256485.1 Clostridiaceae bacterium | reverse complement strand
TAATTATTTATCGACAGCAGAGTTTATATACGAGCCTACAGCTGATTGTAATGTTGGTGTAAAATGCTATGCTATTTATGGTTCATTTTCTTCAATAGTTAATACAAATACACAAATGCTTATTCAAGAAATTGCACAACCATACTACTTTAATTATTACAAGGATAGTATAGCTTCAAATGTATTGTTTAGTGGAAATGCAGCAAGTGTCGGAGATTATACTTTGAGCGATGATATAACTAAGTATAAATATCTATTAATATCATGGCAAACAGGCAATAGTGCATCTGGAACTACGGCCATATAACTCAAACTAAAACAGACATGATTCCTGTTGATACAATAGCAATAGGGGACACTAATAATAAAAGATTATGGTTTGATATGCTTAATGATACAACATTAAAATCAGTTTTGTTATTGTTCTTTAAAAGTTCAAAAACAATGACATATGGTTTTGGGACAGCATCAAGTCCTTGGACAAATCCTGTTGTAACTAGAATAGAAGGTATAGGCTATAGTTATGAAAATCCTTATCAAGATGTTATTACAACGGTTGACGAATTTGTACTTTCAGATTCAGCTGTAGACACAGACATAAATTCATTATTCATTATGGAGTGAGGTGGGGATTTAATGGCGAAAATTAATTTTGAAGATGCTGTTATTAAAATAGTAAAAAAATATTTGGTTAGTTTTGGTAAATCATTAGCTACTAAATTTTATACAAAAAAGCAAGTGGATACTATGATAGTACCCATCCCAGCAATTCAAACAGATATAGATAATTTAAAGGTAAGAAGTGTGATTGGATCAAAATTAAGTTTTGGGTCTTTTGATATAGACACATCAAAAACAGGAGTTAATCCCACGCTAGCTGCTAATTATAAAATACCCTTTAAAATTAAAAGTGGTAATCTTATAGTGGATTCAAATGGTTATATAAAATTGGAAAAAGGAAAAAGTTATAACCTTAATTTTTTTGCAACAAGCAATGCGCGATTTGACTTTCAATTTTTTAATGTTACAGATTCAGTTACTGTTGGAAAAACAATTATAAGTGGTTCAACTATAAGTGGAAGTGGTTCTTATTCAATTGAAGTTACTAAAGATATCTATATTACAGTTATGATAGTTTATAAAGAAGGAACTATGTTGTTTACAGATTATTGTGAACTTACAGTGCAAGAGCTTGGAAGAAATACAATAATAGATCCTTGCGAAGATGGTAAGAATATAAACTTTGAATATGGTGATTTCTTAATGTCAGCAGATCAATCATCAAATTCATCTGGATCTATAATAACCTTTGATAAATTGAATATAGGAAATATGCAAATAAATAACAATAAGGTTCTTTTGAAATCTGGAAAGATATATGAAATAGAAGCATCAATTTATGCTCCATGTACATCTACTGGATATATTTTATTCGGTTTATATAACGAAACGGATGGTTGCTATTTAAGAATATGTGAAGGAGTCTCTACAACCTATGGTGCGGGATATATTTCTCAACCATACTTGAGTACAATCTTTAAATCTCAAAAAGATATTTATGTGTCACTTAGAATAAATTCATCTGCTGGAATAACTGCTATAAGTAAAGATTTATGTTCATTCAAAATAAAAGAAATGGCACAGCCTTATTATTTTAATTACTTTAAAGATAGTGTAAAAACAAGCGTATTGTTTGATGGCTCAGCAAATACTACTGGAACTGTATATAATCTAGCTGATAACTTAGATAATTTCGATTATGTATTAATAGAAACTGACGCTTTATATAATGGTGCTAATACAAACAGCATATCACAAAAAATATACAAGCCAACATTAGGGAAAGTTTATTCAATCTTCTATTGGGAAAGTAGTGGAGCATTTCACAAAGCTGATGTTATATTTAAAACAAATACAACATTTACTGTAGGTCTATCAAATAAATATTATACTTCAAATAGAGTATTTAGAATAACTGCCACAGGCTTTGATTACGATAATCCTTACCAGGACATAATAACAACATCGCCAGATGCGTCTCTAACAGATACACAAGTCGATACTGATATTACAAGCATATGGAGTGGGGTGGGATTATAATGAACAGAATAGATATAAATACAAATATCACAAATGTAGTTAAAAAATATTTAACAAGCTTTAGTAAATCATTAGTTTCAAGATTTTATAACAAGGTGGAAATAGATAAAAAGATTGCTAATATAGATGCAAGAAGCGAAATAGGAAAAGAATTAAGCATTTGTACAGCTATAACGTCAAGTAACATAACTTATAATGAAAATTCTTTTATTCAATTTGATAAAGTTATATTAAATATTAATAATGATATACAAACAAGTAATGATAAAACATTATTTACATTAAAAGCAAATAAGACATATGAGATTTCTGGGAAAGTTATGTTATTAGCAACATCTGTGTCTGGTTTTCTAACAACTTTTTTATATAATTATACAGATAATATTAATATAGCTGGCATTAGTTCTGTGTCTACAAACTTTAATAGCAATCAAACAAATGAATCTAACTTTGTTCGTATAATAAAAGTTGATAACAAAGATATTCAAATAGGTATTAAGATGTCTAGTGGAACTCTTGGAGTTATAATACAACCTGGAATGACTTCTATAAATATAAAAGAAATTGGTAGAACAGTATTAATAGATCCAGCACAGCAAATAGATAAAGAATCTGGAATACAGGACACCCCAGTAGGTCACATAATGTCAATTATTGGATTAAAGGCTTCACCACATTATCTAGCTTGTGATGGTAGTGTATATAATATAGTTGATTATCAGAAACTTGCTAATTATTTTTTAACCGAATTTGGAAGTATAAATTACTTTGGTGGTGATGGTGTAACAACATTTGCTGTACCAGATATGAGAGAACTTGTTCCAGTGGGAGCTGAACAAAATACAACAAAGACTATTGCATCACATGATGTTTATAAAGTTGGTCAATTCAAAGATGACCAAGTGCAAAAAGTAACTGGTAGCTATGTTGGCATACTTAAAAGTGATGGAAGTGCTTCGGGTGCAGTTATAAAGAAGAATACTGGAACTTACACTTGGGGTAGTGGCGGGTTTGGTTCATCTGGTGGAGGATTTGATATTGATTCGTCATTGGTTACTAGAACTGATACTACAAATACTACACACGGAAAGCAAATAGGTGTGTTATTCTGTATCAAGTTTGAGCCAACTTATTTTATGAATTATTCTCCACAATATGCTGGCTTTGACACTAAGACTTTATTTGAAGGCACAGCGAATAGCTCTGGAGATTATGTTTTAAGTGATGATATAAACAATTATCAGTTTTTATATGTATATGGAGATATAAGCAATGGTTTGGATAAAAGCATGACTGTAATTGATGTTTCTGCAATAAGTCCAACTGAAACACTTGGTTATTTTCAATATGTGAATGGTTATTATAATATCAGATTCACAATTGGTGGAAAAAAGCTTACTTTTATTGATTTCACAATTGGTTCTGCTTGGAGTTCATATAACGCTAGAATAAGCAAAATAGTAGGGGTGAAATCTGGTTCTATGAATATAGAAGCTTTTAATATTACTGATACCGAAACTGATAATGGAGTTGCAGAGATATGGAATGAGGTGGGAATGTAAAATGGCTCAAATAAATATAAAAGATGCAATAGTTAATGTAGTAGAAAAATATCTTAAGAGTTTTAGTAAATCATTAATCACTAGATTTTATACCAAAGAGCAATTAATTGATGTATATGATAAGAAGGATATAATAAAAAATCTTTCTAAAAATAGTAATGACAAATTATTATATAATGGCAGTATATTATGTACAGAAGACGATTTAATTAACATTAAAGCGTCGAACATCATAGTCGAAACAGACAATGGTGAAAGAACTCTCC
>JAQSXU010000312.1 GCA_029256485.1 Clostridiaceae bacterium | reverse complement strand
TACTTTTCCAAGTTCTTTATAATTTACTTTTGCAAGTGGTGGATACATCATGACAATAAGACCTATAGCTATCGGTATTGATGTTGTTCCAACAGATAAGCTTGCTAATCCTGCTGATAATGATGGCACTACCCATCCAAGGAATATTCCAAGTGCCATTGCTGCAAATATCCATAGAGTTAAGTATCTGTCTAAAAATGATAGTTTTGATGATTTGTTACTCATCTTAATCCCCCTCTTTCTATTCTTATTTATAATATTTTTTTAATATTATCTTTTACTCCCATTATAAAACTTGTGCCCTCCTGAAAGGTTATACACTTTTTTATATCCATGATTTATAAATATATTTTGTGCAGCATTCCCCGTAACGCCTTTATTACAATAAGTTACTACTACTGCATCTTTATCTAAGTTTTCCATCTCATTTCTTAAATCTTTGTGAGGTATATTTACAGCATTGTCTACGTGAGCTTCATCATATTGTTTGCTTACTCTTGCGTCTACTATTTGAACTTTTTCACCACTTTTTGCAAGTTCCTTAAGTTCATTTGATGTTATAACTTTCCTATTATTATTTAATGCATTATCTAAAATCATTCCTGTATAATGAACTGGATCCTTAGTAGTTGAAAATGGTGGCGCATATGCAAGATCCAAATGGAATAATTCATCTACCTTTGCTCCATAAGTTATTAATGTAACAAATACATCTATTCTTTTATCTACACCTTCATAACCTATGATTTGAACACCTAATATTTTCTCTGTCTTTTTATCTGCAATAGCCTTTATGACCATTTCTTTCCCATGAAAATATGATGGTTTATCTGGTTTTATATTATGGCATATTTGTATATCATAGCCTTCTTGAATAGCTTCCTTTTCAGATAACCCTGTATTTGCAATTGTCATATCAAACAACTTAAATATTCCTGTACTTAAATTTCCTCTATACAAGATGTTTCCGTTTGTTGCATTTTCTCCAGCAATTCTACCTGTTTTATTTGCTGTTGAACCAAGTGGCCTATATACTGATTTTCCTGTTATAGTTGAAAAAGTCTCAATACAATCTCCACAAGCATAGATATCAGGTATATCAGTTTCCATTTTGTTATTAACTTTAATTGCCTTAGTTACACCTATTTCTATTCCTGCTTCTCTAGCTAACTCTGTATTAGGTCTAACTCCTGTTGCCATAATAACCATATCACTCTTGATTACAGTATTATCATTTAAAGTAACACTTTCATCGTCAATTTTTGTTATAGTTGAATTTTTAATTATGTTTATGTTTTTCTTTTTTAATGTGTTTTCTAAAAACGCTGCCATATCTTCATCAAGATTTGGAGTTATTTTGCTTTGCATTTCAACTATAGTTACATTTACTCCATCACCCATTAGATTTTCTAACATTTCAAAGCCTATAAATCCTGTTCCTGCAATTACTGCATTTTTAGGTTTTTTAGTATCTATAAAATTTCTAATATTTCTAGCACTTTGAACATTTCTTAGAAAAAATACATTCTTGTTATCAATACCTTCTATTTGTGGAATAAATGGTGTAGCACCAGTTGCTATAATTAATTTATCATAACTATCTTTAAATACTTCATTTGTATTAAGATTTTTCACTTCTACTTCTTTTAAGTCTGGATTTATACTTAATACTTCATAACCTGTAAATACATCAATATTATATTTCTTCTTAAAGAACGCTGGATCTCTCGGAGTTAGTTCATCTATATCTTCTATTTCTTTACCAATATAATAAGGAAGACCACAACCTGAATAAGATATATCTCTATCTTTTTCATAAATTATAATCTCTGCATTATCATCATTTCTTCTTGCTTTTGCTGCTGCCGATGTTCCTGCTGCAACTGCTCCTATAACTACTATTCTCATACTTTTCCCTCCATATGTTTATTTAAGATTTGTTTTCCTAATATCACTACTAATAAATTTAGAGTTATTAATTAGTAGTGATATTAAGTTTTTAACTAGTCTATTAACTCATTAAGTTTTTCACCTTTTACTTCATCAGCTTTCCACTCAATAATTGCAAAATTACCATCTGATATTTCATCAACTTTATTTATCCATTGAATTTCATTACTTGCTTTTGCTTTCAAAACTTCATTAGTTGTATTTGTTGCATAAAGGCTTGAATTTATTACCCACCATTTACTGTGAATTTTTGCTCTTTCCAAATCCTTCTGAAGCCTCATAGCTTCATAAACTGGTGTAGTTTCAGCTAAAGTTACTATTACAACTTCAGTTTCTTTGTCATTTCTTAATCTAGGCAATAACTTTATAACTGATTCTGGTATATCTCCTTCTGATCTAGAAATTTCTCTATTATAACTTTCTGTTGAATCTAAAAGTAATAAAGTATGGCCTGTAGGAGCTGTATCTATTACTACTATTTCATTTTCTGACCTGTAAGCTTTTTCTGCAAAAGCCCTAAATACTGCTATTTCTTGAGTACAAGGTGATCTTAAATCTTCTTCAATATATTCAATGTCTTCATCACTCATATTGTTTTCTCTTGCCTTGGCTAATACTTCTTGTCTATACTTTTCAAGCTCTTTCTTTTCATCAATATTGCTTAAAGAAATACCATAGCTTTCATCTAATACAAATTTTAAATGCGCTGCTGGATCAGTAGTTGTTAAGTGAACTTTCTTGCCTTTTTTAGCTAAGCCTAATGCTATAGCTGAAGCTATAGTTGTCTTTCCAACTCCACCTTTACCCATTGTAAAGATAACTTTTTTATCACTATTATAAAGATCCTCTATAACATTCTTTAATTTTGGTATATTAGTTGTATTTAAAGAATCCTCACTAATTTTAATATTGTCTTCTTTAAGTAAAGCTCTTACATTCTCAAGTCCTGTTATATTATAAGGTCTTAAAGGAATTTCAAAAGTTTCTATATCTTTAAATTTAGCTGGCATATTTTGAAGTGCATTTTGTTGTTTCTCATAAATAGCAGTTGAAAGTTCATCATCGTGATTTTGAAGTACACCATTTACAACTAAAATTTGATTTTTCACTCCTATTTCTTGTAGTTCACTAGAAGCTCTTTCAGCCTCTATTAATGGAGACTTTTCGGGACGAGATACAAGCACAAGCGTTGTTTTATCTTTATCTGCTAAAGTATCTACTGCATTTATATATATTTCTTTTTTCTCTTCTAGTCCTGCAAGCTGACCTAAACATGATGCTCCATGAGTACTTTCGCTAATAAAATTACTCCAAGCTGAAGGTAATTGTAACATCCTTAACGTGTGACCTGTTGGTGCTGTATCAAAGATAATATGATCATATTCATTAAATACT
>JAQSXU010000311.1 GCA_029256485.1 Clostridiaceae bacterium | reverse complement strand
GAAGACAGTCAGATAACAGAATCTGCTGAAGTTAGAATAGAACAAATGGATAAAAGAATGAGAAAACTTAAACTACTAGAAAAAGATTTAATTGAACCAAATTACTTTGGAGTTGAAACTCCTGAAGTACTTTTGCTAGCATGGGGATCACTTGAGGGCCCTGTTGAAGAAGCTGTTAAACTTTTAAATAGTGAAGGCTATTCTGTTGGAGCTCTTGTTTTTGGAGATTTATATCCACTTCCAACAAAGCTTTTAGAAAAGTATTCAACTTTAGCTAAAAAATTAGTTAATGTAGAACAAAATTTTAATGGTCAACTTGCTAAATTAATTAGGATGGAAACTGGGATTTCTATTGATAATAGCATATTGAAATATGATGGAAGACAATTAAGCTCAGAAGAAATTTATTCTCGAGTTAAAAAGGAGGTATTCTAAAATGATCGAAATTAAAAAGTATGATACAAAAGAAGAAATTGCATGGTGTCCTGGCTGCGGAGATTTTGGAATACTAGATGCTTTGAAAGAAACTTTGGCAGAACTAGAAATAAAGCCTCACGAAGTTGTATTATCCTCAGGAATAGGCCAAGCAGCAAAGATGCCTCACTATATAAATTTGAACGGTTTTAACGGCCTTCATGGAAGAGCAGTTCCTCCTGCTGTTGGCATTAAACTTACTAATAAGAATTTAAAGGTAATTATAAACTCAGGTGATGGTGATTCTTATGGTGAAGGTGGAAACCATCTACTTCATAATATTAGAAAAAATATTGATATTACTCACTTTGTTCATGACAATCAAATATATGGACTTACAAAAGGTCAAGGATCACCAACTACTAACAAAGGACAAATAACTTCATTGCAATTTGAAGGAACAACTGTAGATTCCTTCAAGCCTCTTGCCTTTGCAATAACTGCTGGAGCAACCTTTGTTGCAAGAAGTTTCTCTGGAGATAAAGAGCACTTAAAAGCTATAATGAAAGCTGCAATTGCACATAAAGGTTATGCTTTAGTAGATATTCTTCAACCTTGTGTAACCTTTAACCATATAAATACTTTTAAATGGTATAAAGATAATACCTATAAGCTTGATGATAATTATGACTACAGCAATAAGCTTCAAGCTCTAGAAAAAGCTATGGAGTGGGAAAATGGTATACCTCTTGGGATTATATATAAAGAGGAAAAAACTGAATATACAGATATAGTTGCAGCCTTTAAAAATAATAAAACTCTCTTAGAACGAGATTGGAAACCAGAGTATGCTAAAAAGTTTATAGAAACCTTTAAATAATAATTAATTCTGCACATAACTCCTTAAAAATTAAAGAGAATACATAGTTTAGTATAAATCAAAGCTATGTATTCTCTTTAAAATTCACTCTATAATTGCTTCAGTAGGACATATATCAACACATTCGCCACATTCTGTATAGGCATTTTTATCTATAACATAATAACCTGGACCTTCACTTATACAATAAATATGGCACTCTTCAGCGCAAGATCCACAATTTATACAGGACTCTCCTTCAATATGATATCCCTTAACTTCTTCTCCTTCTAGAAGGTCTGCTTTAACATCAATTTCTCCTTGTAAACGGATAGCCTTTACACGACTTAGCATGTCCAAATAGGATGAAAATGCTAATTCTGCATCTCCCACATCAATAATTCCTTGTCCATTCTCTCCTTTTTTGATGTGCTCATAACTAAAATCATATACTCCTAAATCTCCATCCTGTCCTCCTTTTACTGCTAAAACCGAACCAAAATGCTCAAGCACACAAGCTACAATTAATAAGGGTTCTCCATCCATAAATATTTCAGTGTATTCTCCTAAATCTCGTGAAAATCCCTGTTCATTATAAAAATTGTGTTGATATCTATAATCATCATACTTAGAGTGATCAAAGCTTTCAAACTTATACCAACACAGATCATCTGGAACTGCTCCTAGAAACACCCTTCCAAGCTCCTGTAACCAGGCTGGATCTCTGTTTGGACATTCTTTTTTAAAAAAGGTCAAAGTTTTAAAACGCTTCACAAATTTAAGTAGTAGCTCTTTCTGCTCTTCTGAAAGTGAAGACTCTTTTATCCAGCTTTCAGCTTCTACTGCGCTTCCTTTAATTTTTTTACTCATAATAAAATCCCTACTTTCTCCACACTATTACCTTGTAATTGAATTATTATATTTTTTTAATTTTCTTTATATTCATTAAGAATCTTTAAAATACCTTCCTTACCTTCTGCATAGCCAAAGGCATCCGTTCCAAAATCATTACATAAATTTATATCAACTCCAGCTTCAATGAAATATTTTAAAACCTCTTCTTGCTCAAAGGCTGCTGCTATTGTTACTACTGACTCTCCATTAATAAACTTTGAATTTATATCTATCCCATCCTCAATAAATTTCTTTACCTCAGACAGCTTTCCATCAGCAATTCCAGCAAAGAAGCCTAATTTTTCATCTTTTACTACATCGGCCTTATGACTTTTTAAAAGCTCTTGAAGCTTTTCATTTTTAAACCAGACAGCTATCATATATAAATTCCAACCATGTGAATTTACAGCAAGTGGATCTGCTCCAGCTTTTATAAGAGCATCAATTATTTCTTCATAACCTCTCGCTTTAACAGCCAAATGATGCATAAGAGGCATTCCATTCTCATTGCACATATTTACATCAGCTCTGCATTTTATAGCCTTTTCTATAATCGGCAAACTGTTATACTCAGCTAAATGCCACAAGGTATAAGTTCCATCAGCATTTTTTTGATTTACATCTGCTCCAGCCTCAAGCAAAATTCCAATTATATTTTTCTTTTTGTTTGGAAGGTCAATATCAGCAATTCTGTTTTTTACTGCACTTGTTAATACAGTGTTGCCATTTCTAGCTAGAGAAGTTAAATCAGCTCCAGCTTTTATAAGAAGCTCCACTACTTCTACTCTTAACCAGTTTATGGCAGTATGTAGTGCTGTATCTCCATCCTTATCCTTTGCCTCTAAGTCTGCCCCTTCAGCTATGAAAAATTCTATGATTTCTTTAAATCCACCTTCAACTGCTTTAATAATTGGAGTAGTTCCATTAAAATATAAATTAACTGGCATACCTTTTTTAACATAAACTTTAACTTCATCACTCTCCCATGCATCTATTAATCCAATAAACTCTCTAATTTCTTCTTCAGATGGATTATTGAATTTACCCTCTATTATTGTAGTTTCATTGATTGACTCTATTTCCACTTCTCCTCTTGAGGGCTGACTTGAATTTTCTTCCTCTCCTGTACCAAAGCATCTTGCCCAGCTTACATCTCCAATAGCTTGTTCATAAGGAACTCCCAATTGTACTAAGCCATTTGCAATAGATGCAATGGATGCTTCAGGATGTTTATTAAAAAATTCATTACATAATTTATTAAAATACTGCAACTTTATTTTTTCTTCTTCCTTATTATCTTGTTGAGCACCATCTACAAAAGCTGAAATAACTTTACTGAATTCCACATTAACATCATCTTCTGTCTGAGTTTTATCTATAAATTCCTTATTTATTTTATTTTTTATGCCACTCATAGGTACAATTTCTAAATAAGACAGAAGCTGCTCTAATTTTCCCAAGGTTCCCATGCCACCTGGGAAGTCAGGCATTACTACATTTATTCCTGGGTTTTCCAGATTTTCATCATCAATAGCGATTAATAGTTCTTCCATGCCCTCAGCGCCATAGAGTCTTCCAATACATAGATTTGGATGATATTCATCCAAAATTCCGCTTTTTGATTCAACCCAATCGGTTGTAAAAATAACTATAATATCATTTTTTTCATACTCAAGATAAAAATAGTCTTTTCCTTTCTGAGTTATTCTAAATTCATATTCATCCCACTCATAGCCCCACAAAAACTGCGAAAAAGCTAAAGGTGCAGTATAACTGCCCTGATTGTTGATGTTAAATTTCATTTCACTATTTGGAAAGTCTTTCTTTATTCTAATTCCTAATCTATTAAGCTGCTCTTCAATTTTTGAAGAAAAAGCAACTTTTATTTCTGACATTCAAACCACTCCCTATATTAAATCTTTAATAAAATGCACTATTTTGAAAATTGTATGATTATCATAAATCACTTTTTAAACATTTATTTATTACAAATATTATAATTTTGTAGTAGTTTATTGTATTGTAAAAAAGCGACATGGATTTTATTAATAAATACATGTCACTATAATTTATTTTTCGTGTTCCAAAAGGTTATGACGACCTGACCTTTCAGTTTCATTTTCTGGGGCTATCTCAAGAACCCTCAAGTATAGTTCTTTAGCCTTGTCATATTTTTTATAGCTTTCATAAATAATTTTTAAAAAAATAGTCAATATATTTTCTATCAGAATTACACTTGTCGTAAAACATACTTTTTAAGTCGTAATATAGATACAAGCAAAAAAGCACAACATTTTTGCACATTTTGTATAATTTAGGAAATATTTGTTTACAAATTAATTACTTTTATGTATAATCAACCATTATATGTCAATATAAAATTCAAAAAATTGTTGAAATTAATTACTTTTATGTATAATCAACCATTATATGTCAATATAAAATTCAAAAAATTGTTGAGGGATTTAAAATGAAAAAAACTAAACTAAACAAAATTATTACATTAACTTTATCTTTATCTATTGCAATAGGAACAGCCTTTGCACCAGTATCAGCATTTGCGGGAACTGAAGATAGATTAGATGGACAAGTAACAATATTTCATCAAGGACAAGAAGGCGATTGTGGAGCTGTTTCAGCAATACAGGCCTTTGATAACAGTACATATGGTAAGGGATTTATTATGAACTTAATAACAACAAATAGTGATAGAAGTTACACGTTAAATTTTGGAACTGGTAAAGTAACCGTATCTAATAAAGAGGCAAGAAATGCAAGGATTACTGGAGATTTTGATGCTAAAGTTATTGAAGCAGCCCTTCAAAAAGAAATGAATGTATATAATGGATGTTTTGCTTGTGATGTATTTACAAAAATGACAGGATTCAAACAATCACAAATTAGAGGAAATAAAGCTAAAACTGATTTATTGAATACTATGGCTAAAAATTGTTATGCTGAAAAAGGTATTACAGCTGCTTGCGATTTTAAAGATGCTGATGAAAGCAAAGGTATTATAGGGAACGGAGGCCACTCATATTCAATAAGATGCGTACTTAATGATACAGTAGTATTAATAAATCCATGGGATACATCTAAATTCATATATATGTCTAGAAGCCAATTTGAAAGTTCAATACGATACATGACATATGTAGATAATACTTCTAAAAAAGTAATTGTATATTGGAATTAATTAATCCAATATTATACTATCATATTAACTATGTTTAAATTATAATTATACAGTAATAAATGGTATGGAAATTACTTTCCATACCATTTAATTAATAAACAATTTGTTGCCTCCTCATATTTAAATGTTAACGTCATACCCAAGGTATTTTTTCAACTGAAATCTTCTCCCCATCATTTACTGTACGAATCAATTGAATTTTTTCTTCAGTTGTAATCTCACTTATAAAAAGTTCATGTTTTCCACTTTCTCTTTCATCTATTGCAATTCCTATTACTTTTTTACCCTTTGGCAATTTGAAAAGACATTGTAATTCTTCTTTTTCATCATTTCCTAGAAATTCTCCTGAAACATATAACCAACTTCTAACTTTATCTTGCTTAAAATAAATTTCAAAATTCTCTCCTGATTCATCCTTCATTTGAAGTGAGGTATCGCCCTTTAGTAAGTTTTCTCCTAAAACCAATAGCTTCTCTGCCTCTTCTTGACTTCCATATAGGTTTAAAGCTCTAATAGGTCTCCCACTTGTACTTATACGCGGTTCACACACTTCAATACTCATCCATAGGTTATTTACTAGAACAAAATAATTCCCAGCTTTTATATTCCTTCTTACATCAATATCATTCAATCGAAGTGTTACTCTTATTGACTTTATTAGAAGATAAGGTTCTGAATTTGACTGCACGCTATTTACCTCCTTAACGATTTAACTCTTCAATAACCTCAGCTTTATTTTTACAGCTTCCTATTATATTCATAAAGGAAAATATCTTTTCTTTTATATGATGCCTATCTTTACTTTTATATCTCATAATCACTTCACCAAAATCTAAAAAGGCAACCTGTATCACATAGGATCCTTCTGGATTATTATAAGGCAGCCAATCAAGGGAAATTATATATTCACCTTTAGAAGTATTTATACCGCTTGTTTTAATAAAAAGCATATCTGCAGAAAATAATCTTCTGTCCAAATTATATTGAGTACAATCTAAATCATAGAAACAATTAGAAATAATATTCCACCCACTTGGAATCATCAGTGGCATTAATGGATATTCCTCTATTCTGTTGTTATAAAGCTCACTATATATAATGTATCCAAGTTTTAGAGCAACCTCATTTGGATCAACTAAAAACTGACTTAATTCTTCTATCCAATTGTTAAATACTTCTTTAATAAAATTACAGTCAACAGTTTCAAATTTATTAAGGTGTTTATTACTATCAATACCCTGTACAGTAGCAGTTATTCTATAGATGCTCTTTTCCTCTTCTACAGATATGCATTCTAAAATAATAATAAAATGATCTCCTCTATCAATAGGAACATCCCGTTCTAAATGTAAAAGTACTCTTGAATTTTCATCATTGTAGTTATAGCCTTTCATATTGCACTCACAATCAAAAAAATTGTTTCTAACAATATCCCAGCCACATGGGATCTTTAATTCCATTAATTTATGCTTCATTTTTTCTTCATTCCTTTATTATTAATGCTTTTAAAAACTTGCTTAATGAATCATATTCGTTAGTTCCACTTTCATAGTCATCTAAATATACCTTTGGGTCACTCATGTTTTCGTCACTAAGACATATACTTATTCTTCCTTCTTGTCCACAAACTTCACAGCC
>JAQSXU010000310.1 GCA_029256485.1 Clostridiaceae bacterium | reverse complement strand
TAAAAGTGGAGAATTTGATTTAAATATGTTAATATCAAATTTGGATGTACTTTTTAGTAAATCTTTTGTGGGAATTGTTAGTCCACATTTTGAATTTAGCACAAGATATTTTAATGATTCTTTTGAAAAGTAGAAAAGTTGGTTTTCAATATTTTCCCTTTTCAAAGAATTCATTCTTAGAAATGGACCAATATATTTCAATATATTCACCTACCATAAATTAATCCTTATATAAATAATATGACAAAAAATTAAAATAGTGCTTGTACACTTCTATGAAAGGAAGATTTTTATGAAAAGTGGTAAATTAGATTGGGATAATTTAAAGAATATAATTGATAATTCAAGAGGGTCAGTAAGAGAAGACGTGAGAATCAGAAGCGGTATTGGTGAGGATTGCAGCGTGGTAAAGTTTGGACAATATGAATGCGTTTTATCTACAGATCCAATAACTGGAGCTCAATTAAATTCGGGGAAATTAGCGGTTAATATAAATTGTAACGACGTGGCCTCATGTGGGGTTAAACCTTTAGGTATTCTTGTAACCATATTAGCTCCAGAAAAAACTGAGCTGAAACAAATAGGAGATTTAATGAGTGAGATCAGCAGTGAAGCAAAAAAGTTAAATGTTGAGATATTAGGAGGGCATACGGAGGTAACTGCAGCTGTTAATAAAATGATCATATCATGTACTGTAATAGGAAAGACATTAAGTGGAAAAGCTGTGGCAACAAGTGGGGCAAAATATGGTGATGATATTATTGTTACAAAAGATTTATGCCTAGAGGGAACAAGTATAATTGCAAATGATTATAAACATTTATTAAATGATTTTCTAACGGAAGATGAAATAAATGAAGCAAAACAATATATCGATAATATAAGTGTTTTAAAAGAAGGAATATTATGCGGTGAATTTGGGGTTCACTCCATGCATGATATTACAGAGGGCGGAATATTAGGAGCTATTTGGGAAGTGGCAAAAGCCAGTGAAGCAGGATTTGAAATTTTGCCAGACTCAATTCCTTTAACATCAGTGAGCAGTAAAATATGCAATAGATTTAATATTGACCCACTTAGGTTTATTTCCTCAGGAAGTATGCTTATTACTGCAGTATATGGAGAAAAACTAGTTAAAATTTTAGAGAAAAGTGGAATTAAAGCAACCATTATTGGAAAAATTACAAAGGAAAAAGGTTTGTTAGTTAATTCAAATAAAAAAGTTGAAGTTTCTCCACCTGAAAGAGATGAATTATTTGTCTTTATGGAAAAGTATATATAAGTAATTTGTTAAACATAATGAAAGGAGAGGTACATTTTAGCAATAAGTACCAGGCAAAGTTATGAGAATTGATGGAAGAAAGAATGATCAAATAAGAACCGTTAAAATTACTAGAAACTATACAAAATATGCAGAAGGCTCGGTTTTAGTAGAGAGCGGAGATACTAAAGTCATATGCACAGCATCTATTGAAGAAAAGGTACCTATATTTTTAAAGGGAAAGGGAGAAGGATGGATTACCTGTGAATATAACATGCTTCCCAGATCAACACAAGTAAGGAAACCACGTGATAGTAGTAAAGGAAAAATAGACGGAAGGACTATGGAAATTCAGAGACTAATAGGAAGGGCATTGAGATCTGTAGTAGATCTAAAAGCACTTGGTGAAAAGACCATATGGATTGACTGCGATGTAATTCAGGCAGATGGTGGAACAAGAACTGCATCAATATCAGGAGCATTTGTAGCATTGGTGGATGCAGTAAATAAAATGCATAAAAAATCTGCATTTAATATTTATCCTGTGAGAAATTTTGTCAGTGCTGTAAGTGTTGGCATAGTTAACAATGTGAAGCTTTTGGATCTTTGTTATGCAGAGGATTCAAATGCCATGGTAGACATGAATGTGGTATTAACTGATAAAGGTGAGTTTATAGAGATACAGGGTACAGGAGAACAGAGACCGTTTTCCAGAGAAGAGCTAAATGAACTGCTTGGTTTGGCAGAAAAGGGAGCAAAACATATTATTGATGTTCAAAAGAACAGTTTAAAAATGGATTCATTATGGATAGGGACAGGTGATGAGAAATGAAGAGATTAGTAGTAGCCAGCAATAATCAACATAAAATTGAGGAAATTAAAGCAATGCTGGGTAAGTATAATATATCTGTAATTTCATTAAAGGAAGCTGCATTAGATATTGATGTAGAGGAAGATGGAAATACATTTATGGAAAATGCATACAAAAAGGCATTTGAAATATCAAAAATACTTAAAGATGATATGATATTAGCAGATGATTCAGGGCTAATGGTGGCTGCATTAGGGGGAGCCCCCGGAATATATTCAGCTAGATTCAGCGGAGAGCACGGAAATTATAAAAAAAATAACGAGAAATTAAAAACATTAATGCTTGGCAAACCAAGAGAAGAGAGAAAGGCCAAGTTTGTGTGTGCTATGGCCTTAATAACATGTAAACAACAAATAATTAAGGTTCAGGGAGAGGTAAATGGATATATAATAGAGGAAGAGAGAGGCCGCGGCGGATTCGGGTATGATCCATTGTTTTATGTGCCGGAATATGGCTTAACATTTGCTGAAATGGATGCTTCACTTAAAAATAAAATAAGTCATAGAAGAAAAGCACTAGAAAAGTTAGAAAATGAAATTAAAGGTATATTACAGGAGGAATAAAATTTGTTAATTGGGGTTATTAGTGATACTCATAGGTATGTATGGATAATAGAAAATGCAGTTAAAAAACTAGGAAACATAGATTTACTAATTCATTTAGGAGACAATGTTCAAGATATTAGAGAAATAGCTAAATATTATACTGGACCAATATTAAACGTAAAGGGAAATTGTGACTTTTCAGTGGATACTCCGGGAGAGAGGATTGAAGAAATTGCAGGAAAGAGGTTTTTTATAACTCACGGTCATAGGTATGATGTTAAATCTGATTTATCAAGGTTAAAGTATAAAGCGCTTGAAGTTGAAGCGGATATTGTTCTTTTTGGACATACTCATATATCACAAATTGCATTTGAAAATGGTACTTGGTTTATCAACCCTGGAAGTCCAGCTTTATCTCGGGATGGCTTTAACAGCGTGGCTTTAATAGATATTACTGAAGGAAAAATCAACGCCAGCATTAAGGCAATATATCCCTGTCACCCCGACCAATATATGCGGGTGTAGCTCAATGGTAGAGCGCTAGCCTTCCAAGCTAGTTACGAGGGTTCGATTCCCTTCACCCGCTCCAGATAACTTAGCAATAAGTTGTTTGCGTCTTTAGCTCAGTTGGATAGAGCAACGGCCTTCTAAGCCGTGGGCCGGGGGTTCGAATCCCTTAAGACGCACCATATGGTGAATGTAGTTCAGTTGGTAGAGCGCCAGATTGTGGTTCTGGTTGTCGAGGGTTCGAGTCCCTTCATTCACCCCACATTGGGATGTCGCCAAGCGGTAAGGCACGGGACTTTGACTCCCGTATTCGTAGGTTCGAATCCTGCCATCCCAGCCAATGGTTTACTAGCTCAGTTGGTAGAGCACATGACTTTTAATCATGGTGTCCGGGGTTCGATTCCCCGGTAAGCCACCATTATTTCAGCTGATAGTTGAGAGTGGATAGTTGAAAGTAATTGAAGTTTTGCCCCAAGGCAAAACAACATAAATTGTTCTTTGAACTTTGTTATTTGTTATTTAATTAAGATATGCAGGTGTGGCGGAATTGGCAGACGCACTAGACTTAGGATCTAGCGCCAACGGCATGCAGGTTCAACTCCTGTCAC
>JAQSXU010000309.1 GCA_029256485.1 Clostridiaceae bacterium | reverse complement strand
GATTGAGAACAGCAGTTATTTTATCCTCACCTTGGCATTTACGAAAAGCCAGTTCGTATGCTTTTAGACTTGAAATTAACCATACAGTGGAAAAATCTAGATTTCCACTTGAATGCCTAATAATAGGGGTGGGAATTATTTACCTTTATTTATATACTCAGATGTTCATAAACCTCTTGCGTTATCATAAAGGCAAACAATAGAGTTAAGTCATAATTTTCTTATAGTGTGACTCAAGTCCTACCTTTTTCATTCTTAAGGAATATGTTTAAAATATATTTTGAGTAATTAAAACACCGATATATTCAAAAAGTTCTTTGAATATATCGGTGTTTTGGTAATATATGTCTTAACGTATAAAATCCGCGTTTTGCGGTTATTACCCCATCAATTACATTTTCATTTTTCTTTTGAGTTTTATACCATTCCAACATTTCCAGCATTTCATCTTTTAATGAGTTAAACTTTTGTATCTCTTTGGTAAAAGTATTGATTTTTTCAATCATTAAGGAATTATTTTTATTAATAACTTTAGTTTCACTATTGTTATCCAAAACATATTCTGTTTTATCATTATTCATATGATGGGGTAATGGGAGCATCCTTATAACCAGGGGCAAAGTGGCAATATTTACGTATGTTTAGCCTATAGTTTGTGGTGGGCTTCTATCTTTCTCTTTTTAACTTCTCTAATTAATGTACTTTTAGATATTTTAGTTATTTCAGCTACTTCATTATAACTATAATCTCCTTTATTGATGTATAGCATACTTAAAGCGTGATCTATTTGTTTTTTCGTATAGCTCTTTGGTCTACCCTCCTAAAAACCTTCCTTTGTTTTGGATGTGCCTTTATTAGATACAAGAAAATATAAGGATATGAATGGATTAGAAAATTTAATTTCACAACTTCTAAGTTATATGGCAGAAGATGAACGTAAAAGGATAAAAGAAAGACAAGGAGAAGGTATTAAAGTTGCACTAAAAAAGGGCACAAAGTTTGGTAGAAAAAAGATACCAATTGATGAAAACTTTAAAACAGTTTATACTAGGTAGAAACAAGGTAAAGTAACTGCAGTAAAAGCTATGGATCTTGTTTCTATGAAAAGTAATACTTTTTATAGAAGAGTTAAAGAATATGAAGCAGTTAATATATAAAAGCTTTATCATATGGAGGGAATATTATGGGAGAATTAGCTAGACAAAAGAATTTATATGAACAATTTCTTAGTTATTCATACGAGGATTTAAGAGAGCTATTTAAAAAAGCAAGAACTAAAGAAGAGCAAGATTTTTATGCTTACCTATCTGATTTAGTATTACAAAGGGCACAAGCGAAAGTGATAGGTAAACAATAATGGCAACATATACTATATTCGCAGGGGTAAATGGTGCAGGAAAAACATCATTTTATGAATCTAATTATTATGAATCTAATAAAAACGAAAAACGAATAAATACTGATGAAATGGTGGCTAGGATAGGTTCATGGCAAGATAATAATCTTCAAATTAAATGTGCAAGAGAGGCCATAAAACTTATAAGGTATTATATTAAAAATAATATATCATTTAATCAGGAAACTACTCTTTCTGGTAAAAGTATTGTTAGTAATATAAAAAAAGCAAAACAAAATGATTTTTATGTAGTAATAAATTATGTTGGAGTTGATAATCCAAACATTGCTAAGGAAAGAGTTAAAATTAGAGTCTTAAAAGGTGGACACGGAATTGATGAGGAAGTTATCGAAAGAAGATATCATGAATCACTTGTAAATTTAAAAAAACTAATAAACATATGTAATGAAATAATTATATATGACAATACAAATAAATTTACATGTATAGCTTATATATGTGATGGTAAAATTAAATGGAGGAAGGATATACTTCCTAAATGGTGCAGAGAAATTTTAAAATAATTTTTATTTTATAAAGAGCTTAGATAATTCTAAACTCTTTTTTCTATTAAAGTATATTTTGGATATAATAGAAAATAACAATATATTTAGTGGTAGTACCAGCGAAGCTGTTATTTGTGCAAAGTAGAAGTTAATATTTGTAAAACTAAATATTAACTTTATTATTTTATTCTATATATCAATAGGTATTCTTTGTTGTATGTCTAAGTCAAATTTTCCATACGGATTTACGTGATTATATATTAATGGAGTTAAAGCTCTAAAATCTTCTGATGTCATCATATCATACCATTTCTTTTCAGATAACACTTGTTGTATCATCAATGTGTTGACATATACCATGCAATTTTGTAAGAGATGGAGACTTAATACTGAAAGTTCCTGATCCTCAATTCTATTTGTTGATATTTCACCACTTTTACCATAGAAAATAAATGAATTAGCTGAATTCCAGTTTTCAACCCCATTAAGGCCTTCATGTATTTCTATTCTCAATTCTTCTGAATTTAAGTACTCACAAAGGAATATAGTCTTTATAGCTTTTCCTAATTCAGCAAGGGCAAGATATGTAGGATGCTTTAAATTATTCCTAGTAAATCTTTTTAATATAGCTTCTGTCTCAGCAGTACCTAATCTTAATGCAGTTGCATATTTTATCATACACTGTCTTATAAGTTCCCAATTTATAGGCCGTGTTAGCACTGGCTGTAAGTTAGGATATGCTTCACTCATTCCAGTATCCGGTCTATATAATTTTTGTGAATGTATTGCTTTAATTCTAGGCATTAGATTAAATCCTAACAGGTGGCAGAAAGCAAAAGCAACTTCACTTTGCCCCTGGTTACAGAGCTGCTGGTATTACCCCATATTCTAATTTCCAAAAATGAACTATATACTCTTCGAGTTCAACCCTATTCTTTTGTATGCAGCCTTCAATGTGAAGTTGTCTTTATCACTTTTTCTCTTTAAAAAATAAAACTATCAAAATGTACAAAGTTCTTGGAGTATTTCACTTCTCCGTGCTCCATAATGTATATTCAGCCATTAAAAAACCAATGTCTAAATATACATTATTCCACGTCATATGTAATTTCTTTAAACCATATAAGAAAAAAATAATACTCTTAGATGTAATGGAAGTGGTTAAAATATTTCTAATCTACTTTACTGAAATTTTTATCAAGCACTATCTATTTCTTCTTTGTCCCAACCTAAAAGCTTTTTTTCAAGTTCATCATAATCATATTTTCTTTGATTATAATAATTAAACAAATACATTTTCTATTTATATTTTTCCATATATTCAATTAAGGCCATAGCCGTAAGATCTTGAAGCTTATATTCTTTATGGTTTCCAGCAAAATTTTTAAATTCCTCATATACTTTTATATATAATTTTATCCCTTTTGTTATAGCTTTTTCAGTTCCAATTTTTTCAATAT
>JAQSXU010000008.1 GCA_029256485.1 Clostridiaceae bacterium | reverse complement strand
TTTTAAGTGCTGTAAGAATAATTATATAAACAATACCGATAATTATTATTTTGAAAATTAAACTCAGTTTACTTAAATCCATTAAATCACCTACTCATCAAAATTATTTAGAAATTAATAATAATCATTTAAAAGACTAGCATATTTTTACTTTATGCTAGTCTACAAACAATTATAACATTTTTTTTAAATATTGTCCTGTATATGATTTTTTATTTTTTACTATTTCCTCCGGAGTACCTGTACATAGGATATTGCCTCCATTTTCTCCACCTTCTGGCCCTAAATCTATTATATTATCTGCGCACTTTATCACATCTAGGTTATGTTCTATTACCACCACTGTGTTTCCTGCATCAACCAGCCTTTGAAGTATTTCGATCAATCTATTCACATCATCTGAGTGAAGTCCCGTAGTAGGCTCATCTAAAATATACAGAGTTCTTCCTGTGCTTCTTTTAGACAGCTCATAGGCTAATTTTATTCTTTGAGCCTCTCCTCCAGAAAGCTGAGTAGATGGCTGCCCTAGTTTTACATATCCCAAACCCACATCCAGCAGGGTTTGGAGTTTATTCTTTATTCTTGGAAGATTCTCAAAGAATTTGCATGCTTCTTCAACAGTCATATTTAGCACTTCGTCAATATTTTTTCCCTTATATTTTACTTCTAAGGTTTCTCTATTATACCTTTTTCCCTTGCAAACTTCACAGGGTACATATACATCTGAAAGAAACTGCATCTCTATTTTTATAATACCGTCCCCACTGCATGCCTCACATCTTCCGCCCTTTACATTAAAGCTAAACCTTCCAGGTTTATAGCCTCTCATTTTTGACTCTACTGTTGAAGAGAATACTTCTCTTATTAAGTCAAAAACCCCAGTATATGTAGCTGGATTTGATCTAGGAGTTCTTCCAATGGGACTTTGGTCTATGTCTATAATTTTATCAATATTTTCAATTCCTTTAATTTCCTTATGAGCACCTGGATTGTCTCTTGATCCATTAAGCTTTTTATTTAATCCCTTAAATAAAATACTATTTACTAAAGTACTTTTTCCTGAACCAGATACTCCAGTTACACAGTTAAATACCCCCATTGGAAACTTTACTGATATATTTTTTAGGTTATTTTCTTTAGCTCCTATTACTTCAATAAATCTGTCTCCAATTTCTCTTCTTACTTTGGGCACCTCAATTTTTTTAGCCCCGCTAAGATACTGTCCTGTTATTGAGTTTTTATTTTTTATAATTTCATCAATAGGACCAGCCGCAACAACTTTTCCGCCATGTTCTCCAGCACCAGGTCCTATGTCTACTATAAAATCTGATGCTCTCATGGTGTCTTCATCATGTTCAACCACTATAAGTGAATTTCCTAGATCTCTTAGATGTTTTAATGTTGCTATAAGCTTATCATTATCCCTTTGATGAAGTCCTATACTAGGTTCATCTAAAATGTATAAAACTCCTACTAAACTTGACCCAATTTGTGTTGCAAGTCTTATTCTTTGGGCTTCTCCACCAGACAAAGTCCCAGCGGTTCTTGAAAGAGTCAAATAATCCAACCCCACATCTTTTAAAAATTTTAATCTGCTTTCTATTTCCTTTAATATCTGTGAGCTTATTATTTTATTCTTTTCGGATAAATCAATTTCCTTTAAAAATGCAAATTCATCTCTTACACTCATGTTACAAAATTCAAATATATTTTTATCCCCCACGGTAACTGCTAAAGTCTCTGGTTTTAGTCTTGCACCTTTACATTTTGGACATGGGTTATTGCTCATATAATTTTCAATTTCAGCTTTAATATAATCTGAATTTGTCTCCATATATCTTCTTTTTAAACTGTTAATAATCCCTTCGAAAGCATGATTGAATTCCATGGTGCCGCCTTCACGAGAATAATTAACTTTAACTTTTTCACCTTTTAATCCATATAAAAGCATGTCTACAATTTCAGGTTTAAGCTCATTTACAGGAGTGTCTAAACTGAATTTATATTCTTTAGATAATGCTTTTAATATGCTAAAAGTCCAGGAATCTTCATTTAAAACAGTGTTTGCCCAGGGAATTATTGCTCCCTCTGATATACTTTTACTCCTATCTGGGATAATTAACTTTTCATCAATTTCAAGCAAAGTTCCCAATCCATCACAGGTATCACATTTACCAAATGGAGTATTAAATGAAAACATTCTTGGCGTAAGTTCCTCAATGCTTATACCACAATCTGGACATGCAAACTTTTCACTAAAAATCATATCATTCCCGCCAATTATGTTCACTACTACAGTTCCATCAGCTAATTTTAGTGCTGTCTCCAAAGAATCTGCAATTCTTCCTCTAATGTCAGGCTTTATTGCAATTCTGTCAACCACTGCTTCAATGGTATGTTTTTTATTTTTCTCCAGTGATATTTCATCTTCATCAAAGTCTATTATTTCTCCATCAATTCTAGCTCTTACATATCCATTCTTTCTTATATTCTCTAATACTTTGGCATGCTCGCCCTTTCTTTGTCTTATAATTGGAGCAAGAATCTGAATTTTAGTTCTTTCTGGCATGCTCAGTATACGATCCACCATTTGGTCTACAGTTTGCTGTTTAATTTCTTTGCCGCATTTAGGACAGTGCGGTATACCAACTCTGGCATAAAGTAATCTTAAATAATCGTATATTTCAGTAACAGTTCCAACGGTAGATCTTGGGTTTCTGCTAGTAGTCTTTTGGTCAATAGATATTGCTGGTGATAACCCATCAATTGAATCCACATCAGGTTTATTCATTTGTCCTAAAAACTGCCTTGCATAAGATGATAGTGATTCCATATATCTTCTTTGGCCCTCTGCATACAGCGTATCAAAAGCTAAAGATGATTTTCCTGAACCTGAAAGTCCTGTGAATACAACAAACTTGTCTCTTGGAACTTCCAGACTGACATTTTTAAGGTTGTGCACCCTTGCGCCCTTTATTATGATTTTATTTCTCATTAATTCTCATTTCACTCCTTTGTATTTATGCATCTATGTTTTATACAATACGGTAATCTATTTAAGTTTCTTTTTTAACTTAAAAATTATGTCTCTAAGTTCGCCAGCTCTTTCAAATTGAAGATCCTTGGCAGCCAGCTTCATTTCTTCTTCATATTTTTCTATTAAAGCTTCTATATCATTAGTATTGGCTTTCATTGCCTCTTCTAAACTATCATACTGTTCAATGCTTTCCTCAACTTTTGTTGATTCTATTACATCCCTAATTTCCTTTACAATTGTCTTAGGAGTAATATTATGTTCTTTATTATACTGCGTTTGAATTTTTCTTCTTCTATTTGTCTCATTTATGGCTTTTTCCATAGATCTTGTAATATTGTCACCATACATTATAACCTTGCTCTCAGAATTTCTAGCAGCTCTTCCTATAGTTTGTATCAATGAAGTTTCTGATCTTAAAAAGCCCTCTTTATCCGCATCCAAAATTGCAACTAAGGCAACTTCAGGGATATCCAGACCTTCTCTTAGAAGGTTTATTCCGATAAGTATATCAAACTTTCCCTTTCTCAAATCTTGTATTATTTTCATTCTTTCAATGGTATCTATATCTGAATGTAAATAAGCAGCTTTCAAGTTCATTTCTTTAAAATAACTAGTTAAATCCTCTGCCATTTTTTTTGTCAGGGTAGTTACTAAAATTCTAAAACCCCTTTTTATCGTGTCATTTATCTGTGCATATAGATCATCTATTTGACCTTTTACTGGCTTTACAATAATTTCAGGGTCAAGCAATCCTGTGGGTCTTATTATTTGCTCTGCAATATTAGTGGAATGTTCAATTTCATATGGTCCAGGTGTGGCACTTACAAACAAAACCTGATTAATTTTTCCTTCAAATTCATTAAATTTCAAAGGTCTATTATCATAAGCTGATGGCAATCTAAAACCATATTCAACCAAAGAATCCTTCCTTGATCTGTCTCCAGCAAACATTGCTCTTACTTGTGGTAATGTAACATGGCTTTCATCTATAAATAAAAGAAAATCCTTTGGGAAATAATCAATTAAAGTTTGCGGTGGTGAGCCTGGTTCTCTGCCGTCTAATATTCTTGAATAATTTTCAATTCCGCTGCAATAACCTACTTCTCTAATCATTTCAATGTCAAAATTTGTTCTCTGTTTTAATCTTTGAGCTTCTAAAAGTTTATCTTGAGAAGTCAACTCTCTTACCCTGTATTCTAACTCTTCTTCTATTTTGCCTATGGCAGCCTCTACCTTTTCCTTTGACGTTGCAAAGTGGGAGGCAGGAGATATTAGTGCATGTTTTCTTAAGCCTAATATTTTTCCAGTTAATACATCAAATTCTTTGATTTTATCTATTTCATCACCAAAGAATTCTACTCTTATAGCTGTACTAGAAGAGGATGCAGGGAAGATATCCAGCACATCTCCTCTAACTCTAAAGGTGCCTCTTATAAAATTAATATCATTTCTTTCATATTGTATTTCTACTAATTTCTTAACTATCTGGTCTCTGTCCTTTTCCATTCCCTGTCTCAAAGAAATAGTAAGCTTTTTATATTCTTCTGGATTTCCTAACCCATATATACAAGACACGGATGCTACGACTATTACATCATTTCTTTCTAATAAAGCAGATGTAGCTGAATGCCTTAATTTATCTATTTCATCATTAATTGAAGCATCTTTTTCTATATATGTATCAGTTTGAGCCACATAGGCTTCGGGTTGATAGTAATCATAATAGGAAACAAAGTATTCTACACAATTATTAGGGAAAAACTCTCTGAATTCTGAACACAACTGAGCCGCTAAAGTTTTATTATGCGCTAATACTAATGTGGGTTTTTGAACTTTTTCAATAATATTTGCCATAGTAAAAGTCTTTCCAGAACCAGTTACACCTAATAGCGTTTGAAATCTATTTCCATTGTCAATACCAGTTGAAATCTTGTCAATTGCCTCTGGCTGATCTCCAGTTGGTTTAAATTGTGAATGTATCTTAAATACTCCCATTTTAATCATCCTTATTTTTCTTTTTTATTTTATCCAGAATATCCTGAAATTTATTGTCCTCAAGCTTAACAATAGTACTTCCCTTAGGCAGTGTTCTTGGAACAAATACAATTCCAAATCTTTTAGTATTATTTAAATGATTATAGCTTAATTCTTTTATACTATTGTTACTTTTCTTAACCTTTAGCTCAACAAAATTTGTAAAATTTCTTAACTGATTCATAATTTCATCTTCTTTAGAAACTTCACTTCCGTTTATCTCCAGTATCTTGTCACCGCTTTCCAAACCCATTTCAAATGCAGGAGATTTAGGCATAACATCAAGAACAACTATTCCTTCATCATCGCTTACGTATTTGGATTTTTTGGTAAACTCCATGGAATTTTCATAGTTTAGCATAAATTCATGGGCTGCTGGTGCAAAAATAAGAACAAGAAATTTAAAATAAATATTTATCACTGCCATTTGAGCTAAGATAAACAAAACAATGCTATAAATAATTATTGAAATTCCTGAAGAAGTGACCTTTTCTGTTTTAGTTTTAGTAAAAGTTATACTGCTGTATCCTATAACCCCATAAAAAGGTATCAGTATTTCGATTGCATCTCTAAGTACATTACTTGGGATTGATGAATTTATTAATGGCCACCAGGATGGCATTGGCGCAGTCGTGCCGCTGGTCATTGTTTTACTGCTGATCATAATAAGTAAAGCTACAGGTATAACCCAATATCTCTGAAATGCAAATCCTCCAATAATTTTATTGTCTCTGCTTGTAAATACAGGTATATATCCAGTATCTCCATCAATAATAGTTAAAAACCCCTCAATGAAATGAAGTACAGCAACCATTGTCATTAATGCAACCACATCTATTTTTAGGAAATCCAAATTGGGGGCTTTTAAAATTACTGATAATTGGCTTAGAAGAATACTCAAGAGTCCAAGAGAAGCTCCTGAATATGCAAAACACATAAATCTAGGGCTAACATACATAAAAATAATAGAAATCAAAAAAATTAAGTCTACAGATGAATTTTCATCGAAAACTATACCTAAATAAGACATAATTAAACTGGCTGCAGTTCCAGCAAATATTCCTATTACAACTTGAGATATTGTCAGTTCAAAGGGAGAGATTAAACTCTCTCCCATTATCATCCTCTGCATCACCGTTGTTTTTTTATTTTGTCTATAAAGCATAAAGGCTAAAATTGCAAGAAATAGAATTAAATAAGGTTCTGTTAATGCGTATGCTATAGCCCTTAACGTATATATTAATATATTCATTAAAAATATTCCCCTCTCTGCCCTTCTACTAAAAAATAAACAATGCGCAAACTCAACTTATACAATGGGAAAGTAGCGAATCTTCAACGCTCTTTCCTACTGTGTAAGTTTATAGTTGAAGTTGTTTATTTTAAGGTTACCAAATGCTTACTTAACTTTTTCTCTTGCTAATTGTAATGCTTTAGTAAATTGAGGGTCTACACTTCTATCATATGCTTTCTTTAGTAATTCATCTGGATAAGCTACTTCCACATCAGGTTTTATACCAATGTGATGTATGTTTTCCCCATTTGGAGTATAATATTTTGATATTGTAACCTTAAGCGCAGTTCCATTGCCTGTATCTATAATAGTTTGAACAACACCTTTTCCAAAGGTTTTTGTTCCAACCAAAGTTCCAATTTTGTAATCTCTCACAGCACCTGAGAATATCTCTGATGCACTTGCAGTGCCCTCATTAGTCAACACCACCATTGGAATATTGGCGTAGTTCCCTCCCTTTGAGTTGTATTCCTTCTTATTATTATATTTATCTATAGTAGAAACTATAACTTTTCCTTTGGGTACAAAATTTGAAACCATATCAACGCATTGATCCAATAATCCGCCAGGATTACCTCTTAAGTCTACAATAAGCACTTTCATTCCCTTATCCTTCAGTTCCTTGAGTTTATCAGAAAAATTCTTTGCTGTGTTATCGTCAAACATTGATACATTTATATATCCTATATTATTTTCCAACATCTCGCCTTTTACTGTAATCATATTTATCTTGGCTCTCTTTAGTTTTTTATCAATCATACCCTCATTAGCTCTATAAATTGTCAAAGTAACCTCTGTGCCATCTTGCCCCTTCATCATAGTTACTGCTTTGTCTAATTCTTTACCGGAAACATCTGTACCATTTACCTTCACAATTTCATCCTTAGGAAGTATGCCAGCCTTTTTAGCTGGAGAATCTTCAAATACATCGACTACAACTATTTTATCGTCCTTTGCCTGAACTTGAAGTCCTACTCCACTGTAGTTTCCTTCAGTCTGAGCATTAAACTCTTCAAATTCCTTTTTATTCATAAATGTAGTATACGGATCATTTAAAGCAGCTGTCATTCCCTTTACAGCTCCTTCTTCCAATGCTGCATCATCGATTTTACCATCATAATACTTATTCAATAAATCTTTTATCTGATATATTTTTTGAAATTTTAATATATCTGCGTATTCCTGCTGCCCTATAATAACTTTTCCGTTAGGAAGATATAATGATATGGCATTACTCCCCACAAATGTTAAAACATTAGTTATTAAAACTATTACCAAGGTCCAAGCAATCCATTTTTTCTTATTAATCAATTGATACACCTCTTTACTTTTATCTATAGAGGTTTTAATGAGAATATAAATTTAAAACCCTATATTATTATTTCTACAAATCTTAAATAATTATAACATTAAAAAAATATTTTTCCAAAATAAATTATTTTAATAATCTGTTACTTTTATTTATAATAAAATTCATGGGTTTGAATACAATTGTAGCATAATTATGTTTAATTTGCAAACATATGTTCCTGTAAATTTAATGAAGTATTAATGAAAAAGCTCAGTATTTTCATAAAACAAAAAGATTTCTCGCAAAGCGAAAAATCTTAATTTACTTCTAACCTAAATTATCTTACGTAATATCTATTAGGGTCAATTGGGTTACCATTGGAGTCACGAATTTCAAAATGTAAATGCGGTCCTGAAGAAAGTCCTGTATTTCCCGAATAGCTTATAAGCTGTCCACCTTTTACAGCTTGTCCAACTGAAACTGCTAAAGATGAGTTATGGGCATAAAGAGAGATAATATTCCCATGGTTTATCATAACCACATTTCCATAGCCTGACATTACTCCTGCATATTCAACAACACCATCTGTCAGTGCATGAATTGGAGTTCCCATTGGCACACCTATATCGATACCTGAATGAAATTTCATTTCATTTAGAACTGGATGTCTTCTCCATCCAAATCCAGATGTAATTGGATAACCAGTCCCTGTTACACAGAAGAATTTTCCACTTGAAACAGGAGTGACTGTTCCTCTTCCAGACCCAGGCGAAGAATTATTCTGCTGCTGTGCCTTCGCAGCTTCATCCTTTAACTTTTTAATCATGGCTGTAATACTTTGTGATTCCGATTCTTCTTCTGCAATTAGCTTTTCATAAGACTGTTTGTCACTTTGTAAAGATGCCATTAATGCCTTTTTCTCATTTGATTTCGCTTCAAGCGTACTTTGTTCACTGTCAACTTCAGCCTTTATTTTCACATAACTATTTTTTTGACTTTGTAATTGGGCCTTTTTGTTTTCAACAAATTTTTTATTTGTTTTTATGCTATTCATCAAATTTGTATCATAATTAATAATTCTGGTTATCATTTCAATTCTGGATAAAATATCAGAAAAGCTTTTAGATTCTAATATAATATCTACATAAGCTATACTGCCTGATTTATACATAGCTCTAATTCTGCTTTTAAACAATTCATCTTCTTTTCTCAAGCTATCTTCGTGCTGTTGTATAAGCTTCTGCGAATTGTTAATTTCAGTGTTTAAATCATTAACCTTAGAGTTTAAACTAACAAGCTTTTTTGATACTTCATTTACCTGAACGTCAATATCTGATAACTGCTTTTGGGTATCAGCACTGGTTTTATTAATAGTATCAACCTTTTGCTTTTTTGAGTTTATAGAGTTGTTTACATCATTTAATTTATTTTGCTGATTATTTATTTCATCTGCATTTGCAGTAAATGCAGATGAAAATATAATCATTAAAGTAATACAAATGGCAGTTTTGAATCTTCTGCCCATATAGCATCCACCTTCTTATACAAAATTTCTATACAGCTAAGAACTTTCTTATTGAAAGTATACTTCCCAGAGCTCCTATGATTACACCAGTAATAATAAATAGTCCTAACACATTTGTAAGGATATATCCTGGCTGTACCATCTGCATTGCAATAAATGAATTAGAAAGTTTTAAAAATAGAGCTCTGTACGAATAATAGAGTAAAACTGCTGAAGCTAAAGATCCTATGAACCCTATGACCATGCCTTCCATTAGAAATGGCCATCTAATAAACCAATCTGTTGCACCAATAAACTTCATTATTCCAATTTCTCTTCTTCTTGAATAAACGGTTATCTTTATTGTATTTCCTATTAAGAATAAAGAAACACCAATAAGTATTATAAATAACGCAATACCAATCCACTTTATTCCATTGGTAATTTTTACAAGTTTGTCCACTACTTCTCTTCCATCTTTAATTGTTTCTATGCCTGGCATATCTTTAATTCCAGCTACAACTCCTGAAAGCATAGCAGGTTCTTTAACTTTAACAGTATATGAATTTGGCATTGGATTATCCTTTTCCAATCCATCAACAAGCCCCTTGTTTTCGGAGCCAAGCTGCTGTTTGAATTTCTCCATAGCCTGTGCTTTGCTCTCAAAAGTTACTTCGGTAACTCCATCACTATTTTTTAACTTATTCTCCAAATCATTTTTCTGTGCCATAGTAATGTCATTATTAAGATAAACCTTAGCTTCTACCTTAGATTCCACATCTTTTACACCCTGGTTTATATTTAAAATAGCCAGAACGAATACTCCTAAAATAAATAATGTTGCTGCAACTGTTGCTGCTGCCGCTATGCTAACAGTCCTATTTCTCTTTAGCCCTTTAAGGGAGTCTGAAATAAAAAACTTAAACGTATTAATCTTCATAACCGTATGCACCCCTTTGCTCATCTCTTACCAGTATACCCTTTTCAAGAGCTATAACTCTTTTTCTCATTTTATCCACTATATCTTTAGCATGTGTTGCCATGAGAATAGTTGTACCTGCGTGATTAATATCATTTAGTATTTCCATAATGTCCATTGATGTATCAGGATCTAGATTACCTGTTGGTTCATCTGCAATAAGTAAAGATGGGTTATTTACTATTGCTCTAGCCAAAGCCACCCTTTGCTGTTCTCCTCCTGATAATTCAGATGGAAGTGCCTTATATTTACTAGACAATCCAACTAATGATAAAACGATTGGCACCTTTTTTCTTATTTCTCTATGAGGAGTTTCTATTACCCTCATAGCAAATGCTACATTTTCATATACATTTAAAGTTGGTATCAATCTGAAATCCTGAAAAACAACTCCTATTTTTCTTCTATAATAAGGTATGTCTTTTCTCTTTAACTTAGTTATATCAGTGTTATTTACAATAACTGTACCGCTGGTAGGGTCAATTTCCTTCAACAAAGTTTTTATAAAAGTGGATTTTCCTGCTCCACTTGGACCAACAAGAAACACAAACTCTCCTCTTTCTATGTTCAAGCTAATATTAGAAAGTGCATATGCATGGTTATCGTAAACTTTGTTGACATTTTTGAATTCTATCATAAATACATCTCCTTGAATATTACAGTAATCGCTAAAATATTAACATATTATTATTCATTATAACATAATAAGACATTAAATTATGAATTAATTTGTATTAAATTTTTATAAATAAAGAGATATGTTTCCATAAAAAGAACTTTATACATATTTTTCTTTGTATATATTCATAATAATTAACAAAACCCCAAATATTTTATATATCTGGGGTATATTTATTTAGTTTTCTCCAATTAGATCCTTAAATCCTTCTCCCAGCACTTCATGAGCATCACTAACAGTTATAAACGCCCTGGGATCAACAACCTTAATGTAATCTCTCAGCTTCACAAACTCTTTTCTGTCCATTACAGCATATAATATGTATGTATCATTCTTTGTATAGCCTCCATGCCCATGGAATACTGTACAGCTTCTTTCCAATTCCTCAATAATAAATTTACTGATTAGATTATTATTTCTGCTGACTACCATAACTTGTTTTGACACATTTAATCCCTCAATGACGCTGTCAATGACGAAGCCATTTAGTATAACACATAAAAGTGCATACATTCCTATATTAGCCCCAAATGATGCTCCTGCAAATATTGTTACAATAAAGTCCACAGATAACAGCGCTTTTCCAATGTCAAGGTGTACAAATTTATGAATAATTTTCGCAAGTATATCTGTACCGCCTGTAGACGCATTCTGATTGAATACAATTCCCATCCCTATTCCTGAAATAAATGTTCCGAAAATAGAAGCTAGAAGCAAATCTTTTGTTATAACCATTTCAGGAGTTACAACCTTATCCATAATCCAAATAATCCCCGATAAGGATAAACTGGAATAAATTGTTTTGGCGCCAAACTTATTTCCGATAATTATGAATGCAACTATAAATAGAATAACATTCATAATCAGCATTAATAAGCCAACCTGCAAGGTAGGAACAAAGTGATTAATAATAATTGCAATTCCGATTACTCCACCTGCGGCAATTTTATTTGGTGCAAGAAAAAACTCTGTACCTATAGCCACAAAAATTACTCCAAGTGTAATTAAAAAATATTGTTTAAATAGCTTCATAATTCTTACCCCCAAAATTATTATATATGTTTAATAGATGATAACCTTCGCCATCTATGTAAAATAAATTTGAATTATATATGAATATATTGCAGTAAATATTGATATAAAAAATATTACATGAGCTAAGTTAAACTTTCTAAAATATGTTTCCCAAACATCCTGATAATTTAATGGTCTCATATACTTTGGCTTTATAAACGCTATGCCTGCTATACCAAGCCCAAAAGCACTTGCCCACTGAACAATCCTGCTCCCCCATGCCAATACTTCCTTTATATTTAATCCGTGCAGGATAACTCCAACGATCATACCTATAATAAATGGTATAAAGAAAATGCCAACTGACAGCTTTAAGCAATACAACAAGTCTTTAATAAGATCTTTAATAAAAGAACCCATGTTTATCCCCCTTTGTATAGAAAATCATTAGACTAAAACTAATATGGCGGTGCACAATTAATTGTATACCGCCAATAATGCTCAGAATTATTTTAACTCAATGTTTCTACTTTAATTCATCTTTTATACATTTATTATTTAGTATGTTTTTATTTTAAACTTAAGCCCTTTTTTACGGTTTTAGCTATGTTGTCAGCAGTAAGTCCATAAGCTTTTAATAACTCTGCAGGTTTTCCGCTTTCTCCAAAAGTATCTTTTATACCTATTCTTAATACTGGCACTGGGTGTTTTTCGCTTAAAACTTCACATACGGCAGAGCCTAATCCCCCTATAATGCTATGCTCTTCTGCTGTTATTACTACACCAGTTTCCCTTGCAGCAGATATAATTGCCTGTTCATCTATAGGTTTTATTGTATGTACATTTATAACTTTTACCTTTATTCCTTCTTCTGCAAGAATATTATATGCCTCTAATGCAGCCTCAACCATTATACCTGTGGCAATAATTGCAGCATCTTTTCCTTCTCTTAATGTAACAGCTTTTCCTATTTCAAATTTATAATTTTCTTTATTATTAATAGTGGAAACTCCTGATCTCCCAAGTCTGACATAACAAGGTCCATTATATTCAGTCACTGCATTTATAGCAGCTTCTGTTTCAACAGAGTCACTTGGGCAAATAACTGTCATGTTTGGAATGCTTCTCATCAATGAAATATCCTCTACTGACTGGTGTGAAGCACCATCTTCTCCAACAGTTAAACCAGCATGTGTTGCACATATTTTAACATTCAGCTTAGGGTAGCATATAGAATTTCTTATTTGCTCAAAGGCCCTTCCAGCTGCAAATATAGCAAATGTGCTTACAAATGGAATCTTTCCGCATGTTGCCATACCAGCTGCAACTGCCATCATGTTACCTTCTGCAATACCCATATTAATAAATCTATCAGGACATACCTTTTTAAAATCAGCTGTTTTAGTTGATTTTGACAGATCAGCATCTAACACTACTATTTTTTCATTTTTTTGTCCTAGTTCTGCTAAAGCCTTTCCATAGGCTTCTCTTGTTGCTACTTTTGACATTACTGTTCACCTCCGATTTCTCTTAAAGCCTGCTCACATTGATCTATGTTTGGTGCAGTACCGTGCCATGAAGCTTGATTTTCCATAAAAGATACTCCCTTACCCTTTATTGTTTTGCAAACAATCATAGTAGGCTTTTCTTTTACAGTTTTAGCCGTTTCAATAGCATTTATAATTTCCTTGAAATTATGTCCGTCTATTTCAATTACATTCCATCTGAATGCTCTAAATTTATCAGCTATTGGCTCATTGTTCATTACATCCTTACATGGTCCATCTATTTGAAGGCCATTATAATCAACAAAAGCTGTAAGATTATCTAATTTATAGTGAGCAGCTGCCATAGATGCTTCCCATACCTGTCCTTCTTCCAATTCACCATCACCTAGAAGAGAGTATACTCTATAGTTTTTGCTGTCTATTTTCCCAGCCATAGCCATTCCCACTGCAGCTGATATTCCTTGACCCAGGGAACCTGTTGACATATCAACTCCTGGAACTTCATTCATATTTGGATGTCCCTGTAAAATTGATCCTAATTTTCTTAAATTATTTAACTCACCCACATCAAAATATCCTCTTCTTGCCAATGCACTGTATAATACTGGCGCTGCATGGCCCTTTGATAATACAAATCTATCTCTGTCCTCACTTCTTGGATTCTCTGGATTTATGTTCATTTCATAAAAATATAGTGCAGTAACAATTTCTACTGCAGACAAAGACCCACCTGGATGACCGGATGCAGATTTAGTTAACATTGTTATTATATCTTTTCTTATAACCTTTGCAATTTGTTCTAATTCTTCTACGGTTTTCTTCATAAAGTCAGCCTCCTGTTATTTTTTAAATTCCTTATTATTTTATCATAAAGTTTATACTAATACTATGACACAAAAGTAAGGGTTACAAAGATAACCCTTACTAAAAAAATAGTTTTATATTTTCATATGCTTATAAACCAATACTTATCAGCAGTGCCTCATCAACTTTCTTCATATCATCAACAGTCATGTGTCCGATTTTATCTTTTAATCTTTTTTTATCCAAAGTTCTTATCTGTTCAAGCAGAACCACTGAATCTTTGTTGAGTCCGTATTCCTCGGAAGAAATCTCAACATGAGTCGGTAACTTTGCTTTATTTATCTGAGATGTAATGGCAGCAACTATTACCGTAGGACTATATCTGTTACCAATATCATTTTGAATAATAATTACCGGCCTGACGCCACCCTGTTCTGAGCCTACAACAGGGCTTAAATCAGCATAAAATATATCTCCTCTTTTCATCATCATTGTCATGTGGTAAATCACTCTCCGAAAGCCTCGCTTCATATTCTTTTAAATCTTTTATATCACTTGTAAAGCCAACTTCCGAAATTTCAAGATTAATTTCTCCCATTTCACAGTAACCTTTTTTCATCTGCTCTATGAGCTTTAATCTTTTTTTCTCCTCAATATATAATATTATAGCTTCCTGAATAAATTCACTTCTTTTTTTGCAATCTTCATTTAAAGCTTCATCAAAATCCTTGAAAAGTGCTTCAGAGATATTAATTACTAATCTTTTTGTTCCGGACATAAATGAATTCACCCTCCTAGAGTTTTACAATAGATAAACAACTTCAACTATAAACTTATACAGCATGAAAAAGCGTTGAAGCTTCGCTATTTTCCCACTGTATAAGTTAAGTTTACGTATTGTTTATCTTAGATAAACAACTTCAACTATAAACTTATATAGAATGAGAACACACTTAACATTGGCTATTTCCCCAATGTATAATATAAGTTTACATATTGTTTAGCTTTATACCCATGACAAATTTCTGCATTATAATCATATTAATTATATTCTATGAAAACTTTGGTGTCAAAAAATATTTATTAAACATAATTTCTAACCTTTGTAATTTTGCCATTTTTAATATATACTCTGGGTACTCTTCTGCTGATCATACAAGTTACTTCGTAATTTATAGTTCCCATAAGTTCAGCCACATCATCTACGGAAAATTTTAATCCATCTTGTTCTCCTATTAGAATCACTTCGTCCCCAACTTTAACTTCAGGAATATTAGTTATATCAATCATACATTGATCCATGCATATTCTTCCAATGACTTTTGCAAATTGTCCATTTACAATTACCTGTGCCTTATTAAACAATGATCTTGAATATCCATCTGCATATCCAACTGGTAATGTGGCAATTATGCTTTCTTTCTCAGTCTTAAATTCTCTTCCATAGCTTATGCTGGTATCTGAAGGCACCTTTTTCACATGAACAATATTTGTTTTTAATGACAATACAGGTTTTAAATTAATATTTTCCTTTTTAACTTCATTTGAGGGATAACATCCATAAAGTATTATTCCCGGTCTTACAGCATCATAATGGCTTTCAGGCAAATCCATAATTGCAGCACTGTTGCCAATGTGTCTTATATTAACATTTACATTGTTTTCTTTTAATTTCTCATAAAACCAATTGTACTTTTTTATTTGGTAAAAAGTATATTCCTTATCTGCCTCATCAGCAGTAGCAAAATGTGTAAATAACCCCTCAATCACTATATTGGGCAATTTACTGATTTTATATACCTGTTTTATACTTTCTTCATCAGGTAAGAAGCCTATTCTTCCCATACCTGTGTCTACAGCAATATGTATTTTAGCTATTTTATTTCTTTTTACAGCCATCTTAGATATTTCTTCTGCTAATTCATATGAATAAACTGTCTGTTCAACATCATTTCTTATTAATGTATCCACAAGACTAGGAGGTGTAAATCCTAAAATCATTATTGGACAGTGTATTCCTCCATTTCTTAGCTCAACAGCCTCGCTCAACACAGCTACAGCCAGCCTAGTTGCACCATTTTCTAAAAGCACTGGTGCTACATCCAAAGCTCCATGCCCATAAGCATCAGCTTTTACTACTGCGATTATTTCTTTACTTTTAGATACCCTTCTTATTTCTTTCATATTATTTTCAAGATTATCTAAATTAATTTCAGCCCATACCGGCCTCAAATGTCTAAACATTAGTCCCCCACCTTTCAGCAAAAATCCACCAGTTCATCTGGTGGTAGTTGAAGTTCTTTATCTACATGGTAAATAGTTTGCTATCCATCTGTACATTAGTTTTAAAATCAGTATATACAAATCTTAAAACTTCCCTATAATTTGAGTCGTACACAATCATCCACTGCGGCAGATAGTCCTCTGCACTTACATACAAAGCAGCCTTTTGAATATTTAAATTATCGCCTGGTATTTCTAATTCAATAATTTCATATTCTTTTTCATCTAGCTTTTTGTAATATGTCTTTATATTCTCATTGCTATAAATCAAATCCACAAAATTTTTAATAAAACTCAGCTTATATGTTTTATCATAACTTTCATCAGTTGTATACTGGCTGTTATTTTTTAAGTCCTTTACAAATATGTCATTGCCTTTATAAATTAATACTCTGTCATCACCCAGCTCCAATCTTGTACCATTATTACTGTCGTAATACTGTTTCCCTTCATAATTTAAACTTTGTCTGTTATTTTTAGTTTCAATTACAATATTACATTTATAGCTTTTTAAATTTTTTAAATAATCTATTGCCTCTTCAGGGTTTTTCGTATTTCCACATCCAAATAAAAATATGCACATTGTTGATAATGCAATAACACATAAAGTTGATAATTTATTTTTCATTTAATCCTCCAAATATTCATTATTCACTATCAATACTATTCAGCTTTTTAATGTGTTATTCTATTTTTATTCTACTAATGTATATCTTCTCACAATAATATAAAATTTAGTAGTACCACTATTTTATTTTAATAAATGATAAGTGGTACTATAGTGAAGCATTACTGAAACTCAATTTATACATGCTAAAAATACTGAATCTTCAACAGTTTTTTAGTATGCATAAATTAATAGTTGAAGTTGCTTCACTATAAGCATTACTGAAACTCAATTTATGCATGTTCAAAATATCGAATCTTCAACGATTTTTGAGAGAGTAGAATGTAATATGTTTTTTGCAAAGTATACATCTACTGAAGCTCCTCTAGGAAAGCTCCTTTATAGAGTAAGGAATCTCATTAAATATATCACTTGCAGTGACGCTATACATGTTCCTTGAAAGTTTTTCTCCGCAATAACCGTGTACATAGGCAGCAAGGCAGCTGGCATTAAGCGGATCATACCCTTGGCCAATGAATGATGCAATCATTCCAGTCAAGCAGTCACCAACTCCTCCTGATGCCATAGCGCTATTGCCTGTAGGATTAATTATAGTGGTGTTACCATCTGTTATTATAGTATTATATCCCTTCAATACTACTATAATCTGATTTTCTCTAGCAAAATTTTTTGCAACCTGAAGCCTGTTATCTCTTATATAATCAATTGAATATCCAGTCAATCTGCTCATTTCTCCAAAGTGAGGAGTTATGACAACCCTATTTCTCTTATTTTTTAACAAATCCAAATTGTTTTTTAACACATTTATTCCATCTGCGTCTATAACAACACCGCAGTTCGCCATTTCCAGCACTTTTTTTAAAATATCTAATGTCTTTTCATTATTTCCCATACCTGGTCCCATGGCAACAGCATTACTTCTAATTATTAATTCATTTATCCTTTTTTCATCATCATAATCCGCTGTCATAGCTTCACATAACTTGGCACTTAGAACTTTTAGGGCGTCTTTTCCCGAAGCTAGCGTTACTAACCCTGCCCCACTTTTAACGGCAGCCTCAGTAGAAATAAATGCTGCCCCGGTAAATCCCTTTGATCCTGCAAATAGCAGAACTCTTCCATAGTCACCCTTATGGGAATATTTATTTCTAACTATTATAAATTCCTTTATCATTGGTCTATCAATAATGAAATAATCTTCATTAAATTTATCCTGAACTTCTTTAGGTACTCCTATATCACAAATGATAATATTTCCAGTATATCTGTCACTGCCATAATTTAAAAAACCTTGTTTATACATTTGAAATGATATAGTCTTATTTGCTCTAATACAATTTCCCATAGGAATTCCTTTATCTGAATTAAATCCAGATGGAGCATCTATTGAAATAGTATAGCTGCTGTTTTCATTAATTATTGTTATTACAGTATCATATATTTCTTCAACCTGTCTGTTTAAACCTGTTCCAAATATTGCATCAACTGTAATCTGACTTTTTTCAATACTATCTCTAAGTTCATATGCATCCTCCAAGTTTTTTACGCATTTAATGTTTACATGCATATTTTTCAATATATTAAAATTAGTTTTGGAATCAATACTTAACTTTTCTTCTGAACCAATTAAAAAAACTTGTACAACTTTTCCTTTTATCAAAAGATGTCTTGCAACTGCAAATCCATCTCCCCCATTATTCCCTGTACCACATACCACAGTATAGCTTCGAAACTTTTCTAATTCTATATTCTCTATAACTTTTATTGCTGCATTCTCCATTAAAACAATTCCAGGAATCTTTAATGTATTTATACAATAATTATCCATATTTCTCATAATTAAACTAGTTGCAACTCTCATCTGCTCTCCTCCTAAAACATTATATTTCAATAATTACATAGGCTACTGCCATCTCCAATTCATGGGAAATGCTTAAATGAATTTTATATTCTCCTTCTTCTTGTAAAATTTTATGTGCCTTTTCCTTAAGTATCACCATTGGTTTACCTTCTAAGTTTTTATTTATTTCAATATCTTTAAAGGAAAACCCTCTAAAACCAGTACCAATAGCCTTTGCTACTGCTTCTTTTGCAGCAAATCTGACTGCAATAAATTCTGGTCTATATTTTTTGCTTTTTAAATATTCAATTTCTGTATTGGAAAATAACTTATGGATAAAGTTAGGATGTTTTATAATAGCCATTTTTATTCTAGAAACGTTAACTATATCAACGCCTACTCCAAAAATCAAAAAATCACCCCCATTTACATCATAATTCAAAATTATTTTTTTTGAAAGAAAAAAGAGGTTTAACCCTCTTTTTAAATAGCTAATTCGCAGCACTTTCTAGTTTTTCATCAAAATCTATCACGTACTCATCTATATAATCTCCCAGAACTTCAATTAAATGCACTGGGGATACTTCATTGTCATAAAGTAGTTTAAGAAGATTATGTACTTTAAATCTATAAGGACTAATACTATTTATACTGTCAATTGAAACATTCGCAACAGTTCCATTAACAATATCCTGCCTTTCAACCTCGATTCCATATGATTGCACTTCCATGGTGTCATTTCCATATGATAGTGAAACATTATTTTTAAGCATTCTATAGCAATACTCATACTTCCTGCCTTGAATAGTTTCACTTTTCACCATACTTTCTACTATCATATTATGATTCCCCCTTAATTAACTTTATTAACATGTTAACATTTTATTGAAAAAAAAGTTGTCGTTTTGTGAAGCACTAAAATTATTAGTTATCGTATAAAAGCGACAAAATATTCTATTGGGGGACATTTTATATTTGCATATACACTTTAAGAGCAATATACTTGCTGTTTTGCTGATATAAATTTGTCGACTTTCTAAATATTCTGACTATATTTTTGGAAAATTATTTTGTTGTAACTTTCCGTTAATATGTCCTTATTTATTCCTAAATATTTACATATATCTTCTATAATCAATAATGATATGAATATTATAGGTAAATCATCTCCTTTATAGCTTTTCAGCAGAGATTTGTGATATTTATATTTTTCAATAATATCCTTTCTGGTTTTAATTTCCGAAAACATACTAAGAAAGGTGTTATATAGTACCTTTTCTGATAATATAAGAAAATCTTCCATGCTTTTTCTGCTTCCATTAACTACTTGTTTAACCACCTTATTAATCTTATTCTTTTTATAGTATTCCTCCATAGCCAACGTATACTTATCAGCGGCATAACTTCCCAACACATATCCATCAATTACCGCAATCTCCCCTGATGTATTAAATAGAATTGTAAATTCAATATTGTCATTGCCATCAGTTTTAATTGAATCATATAATTTTTTTATGTTTGAATTAAATTCCTTTGTAAATTTAGAGTCCAAAATAATAGCTTCCATTTCTCTTTTGGAACTTTCAGCTATAAACTCATTAAAATTTCTATATACTTTTGAAAGAAAGTCCTTTTTCTCCAAAATAAAACACCACCCTCACTACTTAATACACAATATTATTGTTACTAAAATAAAAAAATATACGCAGTAGTGTAAGATGTGTAATTATACTACAAATGTTTCTTTATACTTTTATAACTGTTCTTCATTTCAGATAAATTTTCTTCATTAAAGTTATGATCTGAAAACTTAGTTTCATTATATAAGTCTGTAATTGCATTAAGGGCACTCTTTTCATCTATAATTGCTTCAGCATGATTTTTAAGCTGAGTGGCTGTCATATACTTCTTAAAAAATCCTTTCTTATCAGCCCTTATTTGAAATGCTTTGTATACCTCCAATATCTGAGTTTTTATATTTTTATTTTTAAATAGGTTTCTAAAAACATTGACAACTGTATCTTTTGATAAGCCGCTGCTCTGTTTATCTATTTTTTCAATTTCAACTTCCTCAGTTTCCTCTAAAAGTTTTGTTTTATATCTTCTTCTTAAAATATATTTATAAATTAAAATAAAACCTGCTATGATAAAAAAAATCTTGGCAATCCATATTATATTGTCTGGAATACCAGTGTATGATTTATTTAATATTACCTTTTTAGCATCAGACTTTTTATCGATTATTTGCACATTATTTTTTACCAGCCTTTTAAAAAAAGCTATTAAAGGTAAACTAATTATCCTGGCAAAAGCTTCTAGCAGCATATCTAAAACAGGCTCAATAAATGAATATGCATTTTTAATGAGATTTACAACTTTAGTCAGTAGACCTACAAGAAAAATATAAGTTTTCTCTACTGAAAGCAGTAGCACCAATACCATAATAAAAATGTCATATATAAAAGATTTTTTCGATTTAACCTTAATTATCACATTTCTGCTTTCCCTTAACAAAAAGATTGCCATAATAAAAAATAATATATAAAATCTGAAGATACTTTTATTATTATTGCTTATCAGTATAGGATAAGCTGCCCCAATTATAGAAATTGTAAGCATAAATATTTTCATTTTACCTGAAATGTAATAAAAATTAATACTGTCCTCATAAACCTTTTCCAGTGTTACTAGAATAAAGGCTGTATACACAAGATTTAAACTAAATGAACTTTTTAAAACGAAATAAAATAATATTTCACTTATAGACAAAGTAATTGCTATTCTGGTAAATTTATTATTTACTTTATTCCTTAGAATATATAATATAAACAAGCCAATTACGTTTATTAGAAATAATTTGTAATCAACTTGAGTTCCTATGAAAAATTCAGAAAAAACACTCCATAATATATATCCGAATAAGTTCACACAAATACCATACATAATATCTATAGTCTTATGCATATTCATTACTATTCCCCCTATACCACAATTTTTCTAATCCACTAATAGAAGGAACTGTTCCTTTATCAGATATATCAATAACCAAAATAATATATCCAAGCTTTTTTAATTTAAAAATAATATTTAAACTATCATCATCTAAAAATGGCGTAACAAATACATAGGTAGAATTCTTATTCAATTTTGTCCTATACTCATTTATAACATTGCTTAGTGTGGCTCTTGGAGTATAATCCATTCTAGCGCAGTTTTCTAGAATACTTTGAAAAGATTTTATGGATGGATAAATATAACAATTTCCTGATTTGGAATTATTAATTACATATGCATTTGTTAAAAAGCCAACTGCTATTCCACATTTAACCGCCTTATTTGCCAGTGAACATACTATATCAATTCCATTATCCACTACTTTCTCATTTCGGTAATACCAGTATGGCTCTCCGCACTGCACATTCAAAATAAATGTAACCTCTCTGTCACAAGTATAATCATATTCTTTAACCATTAATTTATTCATTTTAAGACTGGATTTCCAATGAATATCCTTCATTCTATCCTCAGCATTATATTCCCTTATTCCTTTAATATATTGTGGATCCTTATAAATCCATCTCTTTATTAAATTATCCCCTTGAAGATTAGTAGATTGAAATACAATATCCTTGGCATCGATAATCTTTGGGTAAACAACTACTTCAATATAATCATCAATGTTTTTGCTTATTGAAGAAAATCCAAAAAAATCTCCTATTGAAAGCTCATAACCCTTAAGTGAATAGGCACCTCTCTTATTCCACTTAATATAATAGCTTCTCCTTTGTCTTTCATAAGAATATATTCCAAATACACTAGTTCTATAATTTTTTATATCTCCGTCTTCAGTCTCGCAGCTGCTGATCAATGTTGGAATAGTTTCCTTAAGCATAACAAATGACACTGGAACAATTTTATTATTTTCAATTATAGTGGTTACTTTAACCTTTTCACCTATAGTAATACTACTTTTATTGATGACCCTTTTAACGGTTAATTTATTAAATCCAACCCTCTTTATGATTTCGGCTAACAATATAAAGCTGAAAGATATAAATAAAAACATATAATAAAACCGCATAACTCCACTCCTATATCTTTTCCAGAGGTGTTTCAATTGCTTCTAGAATTTCTTTAATTACACTTTCACTTTTATTTTCATCTTCGCTTATCTGACTTTTTAATTTAATTCTATGGCTCAAAATTGGAACGGACATCTCCTTAACATCTTCGGGAATAACATAATCTCTTTCTCTTAAAGCTGCTAAAGCCTGACATGCTTTCATTAGAGCTAAGGTTGCCCGTGGGCTTGCTCCTAATGAAATACTGGAATTGTTTCTAGTTGCCCTTACTATTTCTATAATATAATTTTTTATTTCATCACTGACATGAGTTAATATATAGTTATTTTGAACATATTTTATATCCTCCATTGACACTATGCCTTCTAATTTATTCAAAGGATCACTTTCAATATAAGTATTTAATATACTAATTTCCTCATTATATTCAGGATATCCCATAGATAATCTTATAAAAAATCTATCTAGCTGAGCTTCTGGTAATGGAAATGTTCCAAACTGCTCCACAGGATTTTCAGTGGCAATTACAAAAAATGGAGCATCCAATTTAACAGTTTCCCCTTCCACAGTAATTTGTCTTTCTTCCATACATTCAAGAAGAGCAGACTGTGTTCTTGGTGTAGCTCTGTTTATTTCATCTGCTAACACAATTTGACTTAGTAAAGGACCTTTTCTGAATTGAAATTCATTAATCTTCTGATTAAAAAAATATATGCCAGTTAAATCTGATGGCAATAAGTCTGGAGTAAACTGAATCCTTTTAAAGCTGCAATTTAGAGATGTTGATAATGACTTTGCCAATTTGGTTTTGCCTAACCCTGGTACATCCTCAAGTAAAACATGTCCCCCGCAAATAAATGCAACAATAATCTTCTCAATTTTATCTTCCTTACCAATAATAACTTTTGATACATTGCCAATTATCTTGTTCTTAAATTCCATGAATTTTGATAAATCCATATGATAGCCCCCTTATATTAGATAGTAATTCACGGTTACCAGCTACTAATTAATGATGTTAATGTAAAAATTTAATAATTATATTATAACGATTAAAGGGGATAAAGTACACAAATGTAACTGTAAAATTAGAGTAAAACACAAATTATCCTGTAAACATTTATGAAATTTTCTTATTAATTTTTTAACATTTATATGATATACTTATGTTACTGATAGATAGTATATTTTTTGTATGATAATTGAACAAACATTTATAGTAATTCTTAAAGGGGGAATAAATTTGGCAGATATAAAATGTTGCCTTTTTGATTTAGATGGTGTCATTGTTGATACTGCAAAATATCATTATTTAGCATGGAAACGTTTGGCTAATGAATTGGGTTTTGAATTTACAAAGGATGATAATGAAAGACTTAAAGGTGTAAGCAGAATGAAATCATTGGAAATCTTATTGGAAATTGGCGGCCTTAGCTTTGATGAAAATACAAAATTAGAACTTACAGATAAAAAGAACAAATGGTATGTAGAGTACATATCTAAAATGACACCTGATGAGATATTACCTGGTGTTAAGGATTTTATTGAAGATATAAAGAGCAGAGGTATTCGAACTACTATCGGTTCTGTAAGTAAAAATACCAGAACTATATTAAAAAATGTAGGTTTGACATCTTACTTCGATGTTATAATAGACGGCACAAAAATAACTCATGCAAAACCAAACCCAGAAGTATTTTTGAAGGGCGCCGAAGAGCTTAATATTGATCCTAAAAATTGTGTTGTATTTGAAGATGCCCAAGCAGGTATTAAAGCTGCAATTAATGCAGGCATGTATAGTGTGGGGATAGGTTCACCTGCAATATTAGGGAAAGCAAATCTTGTGGTATCAGGCTTTGAAGAAGTGTCATTTGATAGGTTAAAAAATTTACTTTAGTTAGCGATGCTAGCTTTAATTTTAGTCCAAATGCGCAAACGATTGCCCAATTTTTAGTAAAGGAGAATTATTATGAAGCAGTATTTAAAATTAGATCCATGGTGTATTATTGAGAAAGGATTTAATTCAGAAGATAATAGGGTTTCCGAAGGCATATTTAGCTTAGGAAATGGACATATGGGACAAAGAGCTAACTTTGAAGAGGAATATAGCGGTGACAATCTCCAAGGTAATTATTTAGCTGGGGTTTACTATCCTGACAAAACAAGAGTAGGCTGGTGGAAAAATGGATATCCTGAATACTTTGCTAAAGTATTAAATTCAACAAATTGGATAGGAATAAATTTTCAATTTGATGGTGAAAGTTTAGATATTTCTAAGTGTGCTGTGAAAAATTTTGCACGAATATTAAATATGAAGGAAGGCTTTCTGGAAAGAACCTTTACTGCTGTATTAAAGAACGGCAGAGAAGTTAAGGTTAATTCCAAAAGATTTTTAAGTATAGTTCGCCCAAAGGTTGGCGCAATCAGATACAGCATTACCCCTTTAAACTTTAGTGGTAATGTTACAATTACTCCATACCTTGATGGTGATATAAAAAATGAAGATTCAAACTATGATGAGAAGTTTTGGAATGAGGTTTCAAAACAAGTTTCACTTGGTGAGGCTTCACTTTCAATGGTAACAAAAAAATTAGATTTTAATATATGTTCTTCCATGAAATACAGCATTGAAAAAAATAATAAAATAGTAGATTTATGCGGAGATATAGTGGAAGGCAGCAAATATGTGTCTAATGTAATAACATTAGACTTTAAACATAATGATGAAATTGTGGTGTACAAGTATGTTTCCAATACCACCTCAAGGGACTATTCAAAGGATGAAATTTTATCAAAGTCAAAATTCATTGCAGGTGAAGCCTGCCAGGTTGGCTTTGATAAGCTATTTGAAGAGCAAAAAGATGCTTGGAATAAAAAGTGGATGGAAAGCGATATTGTCATTAATGGGGATGTGGCTGCTCAGCAGGCAATAAGATTTAATATATTTCAATTGAATCAAACCTACACAGGTGAAGATGACAGATTGAATATTGGTCCTAAGGGTTTTACTGGTGAAAAATATGGCGGTAGTACCTATTGGGATACCGAAGCTTACTGCATTCCATTCTATCTAAGCACAGCTGATGAAAAAATTGCTAGGAATCTGTTGATTTATAGATATAAGCATCTTGAAAAGGCTAAGGAAAATGCCAGAAAGCTTGGTTTTAAAAAAGGTGCACTGTACCCTATGGTTACAATGAATGGTGAAGAATGTCATAATGAATGGGAAATTACCTTTGAGGAAATCCATAGAAATGGTGCAATAGCTTATGCCATATATAATTATGTGAATTATACGGGAGATATGAAATATTTAGCACAGTATGGTTTAGAAGTACTGGTTGAAATATCAAGATTTTGGGAAGAAAGAGTTAATTTTTCAAATGAAAAAAATAAATATGTTATACTTGGAGTCACTGGTCCAAATGAATATGAAAACAATGTAAATAACAACTGGTATACTAATAGAATAGCATGCTGGACTATGGAATACACTTTAGATGCAATAAAATATGTAAAAGAAAATGAACCAGCCAGGTACAAAGAATTACAAGAAAAGCTTGGGTTATTAACTAAGGAAACAGATAAATGGATTAACATTATTGAAAATATGTACTATCCTGAAAATAAAAATTTAGGTATATTCCTCCAGCAGGATGGATATATGGATAAGGAACAAATCTTAGTTGAAGATTTAGGCCCTTCACAATTGCCAATAAATCAGCATTGGTCCTGGGATAGGATACTGCGCTCCTGCTTTATTAAACAAGCAGATGTACTTCAAGGTCTATACTTTTTAGAAGATAAATATGATTTAGATACTATAAGGAGAAATTTCGATTTCTATGAGCCAAGAACGGTTCATGAATCTTCATTATCTCCATGTGTACATTCAATTCTTGCTTCTAGACTCGGTAAAGAGAAAAAAGCTTATGAAATGTATTTAAGAACAGCACGTTTAGATTTAGATAACTATAATAATGATACCAGTGACGGCTGTCACATAACAAGTATGGCCGGATCATGGATGTCAATAGTACAAGGTTTTGGAGGAATGAGGGTAATAAATGGTGAATTAACTTTAAATCCATTTATTCCAAAGCAGTGGGATTCTTATTCATTTAAAATAATGTTTAGAAATATACTGCTTAATATTGACGTAACAAAAAATTATATAAAAGTTACAAATGAAAGCAGCTCCGAATTAACATTAACAATTAAAGGTATTAAATATAATCTAAAAGGTAAAGCTGCTGTGGAAATATAATAATACGCATTAAAGTCCCCTAATAATAAAAAGATGTTCTTCAAACAATTGTTTAATGATTTGAAGAACATCTTATTTATTCTGCTATTTTTTCTTCCAAGTAGTTCCTTCCTTTGTATCCAGTAACTCAATATTCATTTCATTCAGCTTATTTCTTATTTCATCAGCTCTTGCCCACTGTTTATTTATTCTGGCTTCAGACCTTTCACCAATGAGCTTTTCAATTAAATCTTTATCTTGATTTTCTTCTTCAGCTTTATCTTCCTTTAATAAATCTAAAGAAAGTACTTTATCAAAGTCCTGAATAATAAATAGCTTTTCCCTGCTTGTTAATTTATTATCCTTAATTACTTCCCAGAGTACTGTAATTGCATTTGCTATATTTAAATCATCACTGATTTCATTAGAAAACTTTGTCCTGTAATCATTTACTAGGCTAGAGTCAAACCTATCATCCTGGGAGTTTTCCTTTAGGATATTTAGAGTTTTACTTTTCAGTTTTTTTAAAGAATTTTGTGCATCTTTTAAGCTGTCAAAGCTAAATAGAAGCTGCTTTCTATATCTGGAATTCAGACAAAAATATCTATAATCCAATGAACTAAATCCCTCTTCCATTAATTTAGTAAGAGTTAAAAAGTCACCAGAGGATTTTGACATTTTGCCTCCATCAATCACTAAGAATTCTCCATGAAGCCAATAATTTACCCATTTATGTCCAAGGTAGCTTTCTGATTGTGCAATTTCATTAGTATGGTGTACTGGTATATGATCAACACCTCCACAGTGAATATCTATAACTTCTCCTAAATATTTGATAGACATTGTAGAACATTCAAGGTGCCATCCCGGGAATCCCCTTCCCCATGGTGAATCCCATTGCATTATTTGATTTTTAAATTTTGAATTGGTGAACCATAGAACAAAGTCTAATGGGTTTTTCTTATGAACATCTATTTCTACCCTGCTTCCTGCCTCTAATTCCTCCATTGACAAGTTTGCCAGTTTATTATAATCTTTGAATTTATCTATTTCAAAATACACATTTCCATTTGCAACATAAGTATATCCTTTTTCCTCTAATACCTTTATTAAATTTATCATATCATCAATATGCTCTGTAGCCCTGCAGCTAACTGTTGGCTTCTCAATATTTAGTTTATGGCAGTCTTCAAAAAAAGCTTCCTCATAAAATCTAGCTATTTCCCATGGAGTTTTGTTTTCCCTTTTGGCCCCCATGGCCATTTTGTCCTCTCCTTCATCTCCATCAGATTGCAGATGCCCAACATCAGTTATATTCATCACATGTTTAACTTTAAATCCATTATATATTAAAGATTTTTTTAGAATATCTTCAAAAATATAAGTTCTAAGGTTTCCTATATGAGCATAATTGTATACTGTTGGTCCGCAGGTATACATGCCAATTTTACCTTCCTTATAAGGAACTAATTTATCCTTTTTTCTTGTAAGGGTATTATAAACATAAAAATCCAATTTTAACACCATCCTTTATTCAGTTGACAGTTAATAGTTGATAGTTATAGGTTATAACTTAAAGTTTTATTTACTAAAAAGGCTGCAGTTTTTCTGCAGCTTGAAATATTCCGACCTTAATAATAAACCTAACAAAAACATTATTTATGTCTATATTTTATCACAAAAATATAAAAGTTCAATGTTTAGGTTTACATTTGTTCCTTATATAAAATTTGTTAATTAATTAACCGAATCTTATTGCTTTTATGCAGACTTAATATTATAATTGAGTTAATAATAATTATTAATTAATAATAAATGGAGGGATGTATTATGAATGCTGTGGAAGTTAAAAAGAACATTTATTGGGTTGGGGCTCTTGACCCTGATTTAAGAATTTTTGATATTGTTATGTATACTCCATATGGTACAACATATAATTCTTATATTGTAAAAGGCAGTGAAAAAACAGCTGTTGTTGAAACTGTAAAAGAAAAATTCTTTGATCAATATATTGGCAGGCTAAATTCCTTAAATATTGACCCTTCTAAGATAGATTATATTATAGTTGATCATACAGAACCTGATCATGCCGGCTCTGTGGCAAAGCTCATGGATATAGCTAAAAACGCTGTTGTTGTTGGATCTGCTGCTGCAATAAAGTTTGTAAAGGCTATAGCAAATAGAAATTTTAAAACTATCGAAGTAAATACTGGTGACACATTAAGTCTTGGAAATAAAACTTTAAGGTTTATTTCTGCACCAATGCTGCACTGGCCAGATACCATTTATACTTATGTGGAAGAAGACAAAGTGCTTATTACATGCGATTCCTTTGGTGCACACTACTGCAGCGAAAATGTATTTAATGATTTAAATCCAAGCCAGAAAGATTATCTGGAAGCATTAAGGTACTACTTTGACTGCATTATGGGACCATTTAAGCCTTATGTATTAAAAGCAATAGATAAAATTAAGGATCTTAGTATAGATATGATTTGTACTGGGCACGGCCCTGTACTTAGAGAAAATCCATGGAAAGTTGTTAATCTATATAAGGAATGGAGCCTTCCTAAGGAAAAGGATAGCAGCACTGGTGATATAGTAATGTGCTATGTTTCAGCTTATGGCTATACAGAATCCTTAGCAAATAAGATTGAAGATGGTATTAAATCTGTGGGAAAATTTAATATTAAAAAATATGATGTGATACATAATGAAATACCGGATATAATAGAAAAAATTGAAGATGCAGATGGCTTATTGTTTGGCTCACCTACAATACTAAGTGATGCACTAAAGCCAATTTGGGAAATTTTATATTCTCTTAATCCAATTATACATGGAGGCAAGGTTGCTGGTGCCTTTGGTTCCTACGGATGGAGCGGTGAAGCAATTAAAAACATGGAAGAAAGATTAAAGCAATTAAGAATGGAAGTAATTAAACCTAGTCTTAGAATAAACTTTAAACCATCAGAAGATGAATTTAAGCAAGCATTTAATTTTGGGCAAAGTTTTGCAAAGAAAATTCAAGAAAACTTGAGTAAAGGTGTAAAAATAAATAAACCTACAACCCAAAAAAAGTGGAAATGCTTAATTTGTGGGGAAATTTTTGAAGGCACTGAACCACCAAAAATTTGTCCCGTATGCGGAGCTTCACAGGATCAATTTATTGAGGTTCAGGACAGCGTTAGAACATTTAGAAATGATACTGATGAAAAGTTTGTTATCATTGGCAATGGTGCTGCCGGATATTACGCTGCTGAAGGAATCAGAAAAAGAAATACTAAGGCTAGCATCCAGTTCATTAGCGGAGAAAGTAAACCTTGTTATTATAGGCCTGTATTATCTGATTACTTGAATTCTGAGATTGAAGATAGAGATTTTTATGTAGCTAATAAAGATTGGTATAATGACAATAATATAAAGCTGACTTTAAATTCTTTTGTGAATAAAATAGATACTGAAAATAAAAAAGTATTTTTAAACAATGGGGATGAGATTGAATATGATAAGCTTATTCTTGCAAATGGCAGTTCCAACTTTATTCCTCCAATCCCCGGCAATACAAAAGAAGGGGTACTTACTTTAAAGTATTTAAATGATGCAGATAAAATTAAAGCTTACTTTATGAAGGCTAAAAAGGCAGTTGTTATTGGCGGCGGTCTATTAGGACTTGAGGCTGCCTGGGAAATGAAAAATGCAGGGTTAGATGTTACTGTAGTAGAATTCTTTGATAGACTTCTTCCAAGACAACTAGATAAAGAGGGTGCTGAAATATTTAGGAATCTCGTTGATAAATCGGGTGTAAAGATAATATTAGGCAGCTCAGCAGTTGAAATACTAGGAGACAGTAATGTAACAGGAGTCAAATTAAACAATGGTGAAACCTTAGACTGTGAAATGGTTCTGTTTTCAGTTGGTATACGCCCTAATAAATCATTAGCAGAAGCTGCTGGAATAAAGTGTGATAAGGGCATATTAGTAAATGATAAGATGATGACTAATATTAATTCTATTTTTGCTTGTGGTGATGTTGCGGAAATCAACGGCAGAGTTTATGGAAACTGGCCGGCTGCAGTGGAAATGGGTAAAGTAGTTGGTGCTAATGCATGCGGTGATGAAGCATATTTTAATGATTTTGTTTCCTCTGTGGTATTTTCATCAATGAATGCGGATTTATTCTCCTGCGGCTCCTTTGACGGAGGCTGTGAAGAACTTGCTGTTAAGGATGCTTCAAAAGGTATATATAAAAAATTATTCTTTAAAAATACTAAGCTTGTTGGAGCAATGCTAATGGGAGATACAAAAAAAGCAGGCAAAATTACCTTAGCCATACAAAATGGTAAAACCTTCAGCGAGGTTTTAGCAGAAAATCTTCTATAAAAAAATTCCCGGAAGTATATTGATAAACAAAATGCTTCTGGGAATTTTATTATTTATGAAACTTTTCCTTACCTTCCCTATCAAATGCCAAAACCGCATTTATTTCTCCTCCTAAGATAATCACTATAGAGGTAATAAACAGCCATGTTAGCAATATTATCACTGCACCTATACTGCCATATACTCTAGAATAATTTCCGAAATGATTTACGTAAAATGCAAATCCAAATGAAGCAATTAACCATCCTGCTGTAGAAAATAATGCCCCTGGCATTATATCTTTCCAATGTAGTCTTCTACTTGGAGTAAAGTGGTATAGTGCTGCAAAAATAAATACCATTGACAGCATTATTATTATATACCTTATTAAATCCCATAAATATTTTAATTCCATTGAAAAACCAAGCCATTTGATTCCTGCTGTCCAAATCATTTCCCCAAATACAAGAAGAATCACCGTTAAAATTATTATAAAAGTCAGGGCTAAAGTACACAGAATGGCTATCAACTGTACTTTAATGTAAGATCTTTTTTCATCCTCATCGTAGGCTTTGTTCAATCCCTTTATTACTGCATTAAAACCGCTGGATGCAGTCCATATAGTTATGATTAAGCTTATGGATAGCAAGTTTTTATTTTTTGTATCAAAAACCTCAATTATTGTATTTTGGATTAACGAAAATGTATTTTTAGGCAGTACCTCTTTAAGAACAAAAAGCACATCCGAACCACTTACTGGACTAAAACCCGCTAAAGTCATTAGGAATATTAAAAAAGGAAAGAAAGCAAGCAGCAGACTATATGAAAGTTGAGATGCAAGGGCTAAAACGTCATCTGCTGAAAATCTTTTAGCCAAATTCACCAAGTCTTTTACTATTGGATGCTTCATTTTTTCAACTCCCTTTAGATGCCTTTACTTTCTATATATTATATGCTTTTTAGTTTAAAATAAAACATCACTCCTTTTTCGGTGTTATTAACACCATATTCACTTTCGTGGAGTTTTAGTATATTTTTAACTATAGCAAGTCCAATACCAGTTCCACCAAGCTTTCTGTTTCTTGATTTATCAACCTTATAGAAGTTATCCCAAATTCTCCCCTGCTCCTCTTCTGATATATGTTTACCGCTGTTTTCAACTTCTACTGTAACCCATTGTTCATCTTTTTTCATTTCTATTTTTATAAAGCCATTATCATCTACATGTCTAATTGCATTTGTCAATAGATTATTTAATACTTGTTCTATTCTGTCCCAATCTGCATTTACTTTTTGTCCCTTTATAAGGCTTACCCTTAAATCTATATTTTTTTGTGAAATCATTGTAAAGAATTTCCTGACAATTTGAGATATAAGTTCATCAATATTAAATTCTTCTTTTATGAGCTTAAAGTTTCCGGATTCTAATTGAGATAAATCAAGCATATCAGATACTAAGTTGTTCATTCTTCTTGATTCATCTATAATAACATCTAAATAATAATCTCTGTCTTCATCAACCACAACGTTATCCTTCAATGCTTCAGCATAACCGTCAATTAAGCTGATTGGAGTCTTTAACTCGTGGGAAACAGAGGCTGTAAATTCCTTTCTCATTTTTTCCAATGTTCTCTCATGTTCTATATCATTTTCTAATTTTGTATTTGCTTCTCTAAGTGATGATAATGCATTATTTAAATTTTCCGATAAAAAATTCAATGATGATGCAAGATTCCCTATTTCATCCTCGCTGTTTATATCACAGTGTTCTGAAAAATCAAGTTTGGCCATTTTAGATGCAGTTGAATTAATCTTTATCAGTGGCTTAGATATCATATTAGAATAAACAAACGATAGTATTACTATAAGCAAAACTGCCCCTGCATAAAAGTAAAGATAAAATTCCTTAATTACAATAGCAGCTTCATTAATGGGCTGAAGTGATGATATTACAAAAACGAATTCATTTTTAGTGCTATCTGGAGAAAAGCAAACCACATTTTTTGTTTCAAATTCCTTTGTATCAGTTATAATTGTCCTTACATTATTTTGAATATTATTGAATGTATTTGCATTAATATTAAGCTGCCTTATTATTTCATTTACAATTCTAATTTTACCAGCATCACTTTTTTCATTTCCGGATTTTGTAATAAATTTCAATTGGCCATAACTATCCAATATTACAACTTTAGCACTGTTATTTTCCTCAAACTCTTTAATTAATTCAGTGGTTTTAGTCAAGTCATTAGTTTTGTTATAATCCGTCATAAATTTTATCAGGTTATCGTGTAAATTACTTTTCTTTTTACTTATATAGAATTTTTCAAAAAATACTGATTGAACGATAAGAGTAGTACTTAGAAATGCAATAAATACCACAGTGGTTATTAAAAAAAGTTTAACTGTGATACTTTTTTTAATTCTCATCTTTTCACCTCAAATTTATATCCGCTTCCTCTTACAGTAGAAATTAGATATGCCTTATCCCCTAGCTTTTCTCTCAGTCTTTTAATATGAGTATCAACTGTTCTTAAATCTCCATAATAGTCCATGCCCCAAACTGCATCTAATATTTTCTCCCTGCTTAAAGAAATGTCCCTATTTCTTATAAAATATGTTAACAATTCAAATTCCTTTGGAGATAAATAAACTTCATTTTTGTCTATAGTTACAATATGAGCTTCTTCATCAACTACCAGCCCATCAAAATTGTCTTTTAAATTATCAGCTTTAGTAAAATAAACTCTCTTAATTAATGCATTTATCTTTGCTACCAAAACTTTGGGACTAAATGGCTTAGTTTCATAATTATCCGTACCCAACTGAAAACCTAAAAGTTTATCATCATCTTCTCCCTTAGCTGTCAACATCAATATAGGCACATCTGATTTCTTCCTAAGTTCACTGCATGTTGTCCATCCATCCATAACTGGCATCATTACATCCAAAATTACTAAATGTATTTTATTTGCTGCAAATATTTTTAAAGCCCGTTCGCCATTTTCAGCCTCAATAATATTGTATCCTTCTCTCTTCAAATATAAACCAATGAGAGACCTCATTCTTTCTTCATCATCAACAATTAAAATTGTTTCACCCATATTCATCTCTCCATTTTATAATCAATATAAATTTCAAAGCAGTTCCCACATTTTACATAGTATGCATATTAAGCTATTTTTATATTAAATGTACCCGGTTACACTTACATGTCAATTTTGTTAATAATTTATGAATAGATAAAATTTGAATAAAAATTTATTTTACATTATAATGTATATATGTAATATTTTATTAAAGGAGGAAAGTACTTTGAATAAGAATTTACATAATCATACCCATGATAACTTTTTTAAAGTTATGAGTCCTGACTTTAATCCTGAAGGCATAAAGGAAAATAAGCCAAAATCTACTAGTAAACTTCATTTCCTGCAATTTGTACCAGTAATTTTAATTATAGCTGCTATACTATATTTTGTATTCAGGTAATTATATCACTTATAATTTAATTATTAACACTTATTAATAAAATTACAGCTGTGCCTTATTAATATCTCAGGCACAGCTTTATTTTAGTTTTTGCTGTTTATTCTTTCTTTTCCTTTTTCTGTAGCTGCTGTTTTTCTTTTCATGTTTTTAATATTATCTATATGTCTGAATCTCATTGCCGTCCAGTTTTCATCTATAGCAACCTGAGATACAGGCTCAAATTCATAGGTCGAAAAAACTTCCCAGGATTTAGTTCTATTTATATCAGACTTGTACTTTTTTGAAGTTCCCTTTGGGTAGCATAGCCACAGGTGTCCATCACCATCTAATGCCTCTAAAGCTTCCTTAGCATATTTATTTGCATCGTTCATATTTTCTGCAAATATCTGTATGAATTTATATTTTTTCTTTATTTCTGTATGTATTTCGCCATTAATTTCTTTCATAATTTCATGATATTCTTTTGGAGCATTTAAAATAAGCACAGTGTCACTTTCATCCAGCAAACCTAATTTTTTTAATACAGTATTCATAAGTTTCTCCTTTTAAATAAAATTCCTTCTATATTTTATTACTTATCTTAATTATAAGTTATAAACATTAGCTATAAAAGGGACATTTATGAAATTTTATCCACCCAATGTAATATCCTGTGTATTATACCAGCTCAAGGCATTTAAAAAATGTTCAGGCTTAAAGTCCGGCCAATAATCGTCAATAACATAAAAATCCGAATAAATAGACTGCACCGGTAAAAAGCCGCTTAATCTTCTTCTTCCGCCCCATCTGATAATTAAGTCTACTCTGGACACATCATATGAATTAATATAGTTAATTATATTTTTTTTTGAACTATCAACAGTCTTTAAATTATTTAAATCCCATTCCCATCCATAATTAACTAGAAAATTAACTTTCATTCCCCCATTTCCAAAATTCTTTCTTTTGGTATACGGTAATAATTCCTGGGGGAACATAGGAGAATAAGTGTTTCCTACCACCAACAGGGAGGCATCCTCTTTAGAGAGCATTTTAACCGCACCAACACAGGCTTTTGTAAATGATTCTCTTTGTTTTGCAGGACGTTTAGTATTATCTGTAGTAAACCCATAATATGTAATTTCCTTAACTCCCACCTGCTGACATAGTTTAAAAAGAGATAGACCTGGATCTAGCCCTAGCTCATACCCTTTCTCTTTTGACATTCCATTTGACTCAGCCCATCTCCTATTTCCATCTGGAATTATTCCAATGTGATTTGGTATTCTCATATCATTCACCTCAAATTCTATAATTATTACTTAATTTGAAATATATATTTTAAACATAGTGTTTACATAAATATGTTAAAATACACAATTAAATGGATAAAAACTATATTTATTTAAAGGATTTAATTATAATAATGGTATGAAATTAAATATTAAAAGGAATATGCTGGAGGGCTTGAAATGAATATTGCAGTTATAGATGCTCAAGGCGGAGGTATTGGGCAGACAGTTGTAAAGAAACTCCGCAGGGAATTCAAATCTGATATTAATATATTTGCATTGGGTACAAATAGTACCGCTACATCAAATATGCTTAAGGCTGGCTCAAATTATGGAATTACGGGAGAAGAATCTATAATTTCATTTTGTCATACTAAAAAAATCAATGCCATTATAGGTCCCATTGGAATCATGGTTAGCGGCGGTATTAATGGTGAAATTACCACAGCAATATCTAAAAGCATATTTGAAATGGAATGTATTAAATATATTGTTCCTATGAGAAAGCATGGTATTTATATACCTGGTACCAGAAATTTAGAAATAAAAGATATCATTGATGAAATTATTGAAAATATTAAATTAGAAATGGATATAAAATAAATTTAATAAGCACAAGGGACAGCGTTGAAATTTTATGTATATCCATTTGATAGTTTTTATCATATTATAAAATGTAATATTTATAAGGAGTGTTTTATAATATGTTCTATCGTAATGAAAATCTTTGGAGAGGTGACATTAATGATGAATCTGATTTTGATTTTATGCCTCCGCCTGCATTTTGTCCTTTAGGATTTAGACAGTATAATGAGGCTCCACCCATTGGTGGTCCAAAAGGTTTTATGCCTCCAAAAGGTCCTCCTCCATCTGTAATTCCACAAAAGAGCCAGTATCAGGTAAAGGCTGTTTCCCCTGCAACACTTCTGCCTTGCAGAAGAAGACTTGCATACTTGTGGTTAAATAATGGCAGATCTTTTTGGGCATGGATTATGAACGTGGATAGAAGAAATGTTTCCGGTTGGAGATGGAACGGAAGATTCTGGGTCTATTTTACAGTTAATTTAAGAAGAATTCAGTATTTTGTTTGTTATTAGTATTATGTTAAGACAGGCTTTAAAAAGGCCTGTCTTTTTTATATTTTTTATTTTTAACAAAACAGCATTTTTCTTTTAAAATTAATTAGTTTAATATTTACTTACATAAAATTAGGTGCTATGATTTATATATATTGAAATTTAATATTAATTATTATTTAATATATTTTATTTAAAGGTAAAATACTATAAAACTAAGCAAATTTATAAAATTTAAAAACAGAAAGGTTAGTGAAAATATGATTCCTTCACTATTTTTAGGCCACGGTGCCCCAACCATCATTTATGAAAATAACGAATATACCAGCTTCTTAGAAAATTATGGTAAAACATTAAAAAAGCCCAAAGCTGTAGTTATCTTTTCAGCTCATTATGAAGCTCCTATCCAACTTATAGGTGCTGCAAAGCATTATGATATGATTTATGATTTTTATGGATTTCCAGCACAATTATATACAGTAAAATATAATGCAGGTTCAGATTTAAGTTTAGCTAATAAAATAAGTTCTCTGCTTGATAAAAATAAAGTATCTAATAAACTTGACTATGAAAGAGGAATAGACCACGGATCTTGGACTATGTTAAAACTTCTTTTCCCAGAAATAGATGTACCCGTAATTACCATGTCAGTGAATATATCTCTTTCCAATGAAGAACAATATAACATTGGTAAATCCCTTGAAGCCTTAAGGCAGGATGATGTGCTTATAATTGGAAGCGGAGGTATTGTGCATAATCTGGGTTTGGTTGATTTCGGCGCAGAAAATCAGGTTCATACCTGGGCTTCAGAATTTAATAAATGGATAGAAAATAAAATTTTAAACTGGGACTTATCATCCATTCTAAACTATGAAAAACTGGCACCTAGTGTTCCTCTTGCAGTTCCAAGAAGCGAACATTTTGTTCCTCTGCTTTTGTCAATGGGAGCAAGTGATTCTACTAGAAGTCCTAAACTTCTTAAGCGTATTTTTCAATACGGTAATTTAAGTTTAGATTTTTGGGAATTTAAATAATAATAAAAATAAGCTTACATTTGTTTTACGTCATGTAAGCTTATTTTTATAGAACTATTTAAAATACTTATCAATAATTTTTTCTGCCAATCTTCTTTGGGTATTTGCACTATTAATTAGGGAAAGCACTGTTAATAGCAATTTTTCATATTCATCCTGATCTCCATAAATAAAATTTGATTTTTCATCAATGAAATTTAATTTTTTTTCAAGTTCCTCCTGAAATTTATCTGTATTGCACTTTTTTATAAATAAAAAGTTTTCATATAGTTTATCCAGTTCAATAGATTCTTCTTTATCCTTGTCAAAACTTTTTACTATTTTATTCATTAGAATTTTTATATCATTTATAGAAAGGCTCTGCTTTAGGTTATAAATTAATATCATCATTATTATATGATTCTTGGAATATTTTTTATTTTTTGTAGGAATCAATATTTTGTCCTTAGAGTAATTATTTATCATTGTCTTCGTAAGTATTTTATCTTCTTCACTGCGCTTTGATCCATTTAAGCCATTTTCAAATAAGGTTATTACTTGATCCATATATAAATCCAAATTTGGTATGTCGTTTAGCTGTATATCCTCTTGTAAATTCAATTCACTAATTGTATTAATTAGTTCATCTTTTAAATTATCCATATTATCACTCCATTATTTAAGAATAAATTTTATAAAATCAGAAAAAATAATATAAGTTCATTACATAGTTACAATAACTACATGCAGTTATGTATATACTTAATTTTAATAGTATTCTATAGCATTTTCAAGAAAATTATTAAAAAATGGTGGAATTATCTATAATTTTGCATGAAATTGGATATTGATTTTTATTACTATAGATATATAATATTCATATAGTTTTAAAAACTACATGTTGTAACGTATATATAAAAATATATTAGGAGGTATAGATATGAAACATATTTTTAGAGATACTGTAAGTGGATTTACTCATCTATTTGGGGCTGTGGTTTCCTTGGTTGGATTAGTTTCCATGATTGTCAAGGTAGTACTTTCAGGATCATCAACCAACTTAAAGTTAACTGGAGTAATAATTTTTGGGTTAAGCTTAATTTTTTTATACACTGCAAGTTCAGTTTATCATCTTGTTAATTCATCAGAGAAAGTAATTAAATTTTTGAGAAGATTGGATCATTCCATGATATTTGTATTAATAGCAGGTACTTATACACCAATTTGTTTAATTGCTTTAACCGGAAGTCTTAGATGGATCCTGTTCATAACTATTTGGTCTTTGGCTGCAGCAGGAATATTAATAAAAATGATATGGTTTAATCTACCCAGATGGATATCAACTTCTTTTTATATAGTGTTAGGCTGGGTTGCAGTCTTTGTGATTTCTCCTCTATCTAAAGCAATTTCACCAGCTGGCGTTCTATGGCTTTTACTGGGAGGTGTTTTTTATACCGTTGGAGGTATAATTTATGCCACTAAGTGGCCTAAGCTTAATTTTAGAACTTTTGGATTCCATGAAATATTTCATATCTTTGTATTGTTAGGAAGCTTTAGTCATTACATTCTTGTAATGAATTATGTAATTTAACCATAGAGCATGTAATTAAATAAAAACTCACCTCGGATTATTCTGAGGTGAGCAATAAATCTTTAAGTTCTTCTTCAGTTAAGCTTGTAACCATTAAATCGTCATTTCTATTTTCATCAATTACGCTATTAATTAATTTTTTCTTTTTCTGCTGCAAATCATAAATCTTTTCCTCTATAGTTCCCCGGGATATAAGTTTAATAACCTCTACTGTTTTCTTTTGTCCTATTCTATGGGCTCTATCTGATGCTTGTTCTTCTACTGCCGGATTCCACCAAGGGTCAAAATGAATAACTAAATCAGCTCCAGTTAGATTTAATCCAGTACCTCCAGCTTTTAAAGAGATCAAAAATATACTTTCATTGCCTTCATTAAAATTTTTTACTATTTTACCTCTTTCATCTGCAGGAGTATGCCCATCTAAATACATATAATCAATTTTATTTTCTTTCAACCTATTTTCAATAATCTTCAATGCAGAAGTAAATTGAGAAAATATTAATATTCGGTGCCCTTCATTAATGCTTTCATCTAAAATATCATCCAATGCAAGGGTTTTTCCGCTGCCACCATTATAATTTTCGATAAACATGGAAGGATCACAGCAAATCTGCCTTAGCCTTGTTAACGCTGATAATATTTGAAATTTGCTTTTATTAAATCCTTTATCCGCCAGTTCAGATTGTATTTCTTCCCTAGCAGCAGCCATATAAGCGGCATATAATTTTTTTTGCTCTTTTGTCATTTCAACTATAACCTTATGCTCTATTTTAGGAGGAAGTTCACTAATTACCTCTTTTTTTAGCCTTCTTAATATAAAAGGTTTTATATGCTTATTAAGTTCTCCCAAAGCCTCTTTATTTTTATTTTTTATAATTGGCATTTCATACTTCTTAGAAAATTTCCCCTGGGTTAAAAGATATCCTGGCATAATGTAATCAAAGATTGACCACAATTCCATAATAGTATTTTCCAGAGGTGTTCCAGTTAATGCGAAATATCCCTCAGCTTTTAATCTTTTTACACTTTGAGCACTAATTGATGCAGGGTTTTTAATTTGCTGAGCTTCATCAAGTATGCAATAAGCAAAATCTATTGCTTTATATTGTTCTATATCCCTTCTTATTAGAGCATAGGATGTTATTATAACATGACTTCCTTCAATGTCTTTTATTAACAGCTCTCTTTCGTTTTTATCTCCTGAAATAACCAAGCTCCTTAATTGTGGAGCAAACCTTTTTATCTCACTATCCCAGTTATAAACCAAAGATGTTGGTGCAATTACTAATGAGGGCTTATTTAAGTTTCCTCTTTCTTCAACATCAGAAGCTAAAAATGCAATGGCTTGTAAAGTCTTACCTAATCCCATTTCATCCGCAAGTATTCCTCCAAATCCACAGGCAGATAAAGCTTTAAACCATTTAAATCCTGTCTTTTGATATGCTCTCATAATATTATTTAGATTTTCAGGAACATTATATTCCATTTCTTGTACGTCTTTAACACTGTTTACTAAGTCCCTAAATTTTTTATTTCTTTCTATAAATGCCATGTTATTTTGTTTTAGATTTTCATCTATATACAAAGCATTGTATTTTGGTAAAATAATTTTATCATTTTGCAAATCTTTTTCTTTAATATTTAAATAATCAATTAGATTTGCCACATCAATTATTTCTTTGTTTATGAGAGATACAAAGTCTCCGCCCTTTAATCTATAATATTTTTTCTTTTCCTTAATAGCCTTAAAAATATCAATAAGTTCTTTATTGTCTACTCCATCAATATTAAAAGAGAATTCCAGCAAATCTTCATTGTTCAATCTTATGCTGGATTTCATAGATGAAGAAGTATATATTCTCATGTTTTTAAATTCCTGTGAATAATAAATGTCAGCTACATCTTTAAGCTTATCCAGCCTTTCAGTTAAAAAATCTATTAATTTGTCTTCATCTTCCAGCTGAAATTCATTATTTACAACTTGAAATCCTGAAGATTTTAAAATATCTATAATTTTAAACTCTCCTTCAACATCTCTAATCAAAATCTTATTCATATTATATTGTTTATTTTTATCAAAAGGTGATATTTCAATATCTCCATATTTAAATACAGCCTTAGCTGTAACCACTTCATTATTTTTATCTAAGTATACAGCGGAACTTAATAACTCCTCATAAAAACAATCTGTAAGTCTGCTGTCAATTTTAACTTCTTTACTTATTTTCTTTAAATTCGGTACAATAAAAGATGCTATATTCTGCCTATCTTCCATGGAAAATGTTATTCTATTATGTTTTGAAGCCGCTATTTCACTCTGATAAGGTCTCAGTAGCCTTATCTGCTGCTGAGATGGCTTATAAATTTTATCTTTAAAGAAAAAATAATCTCCCAAATTTGATAATGGGAATGGAATCTCTTCTAATTCTAAATAAATTTTATTGCTGTTTATATCTAAATTAAATTTCAGAGGCATGTCATCCTCAATTATTGGAACCTCATTATGTTTAACATCATTAATAACCACCTCAATTTTCTTATGCTTTACTGCATTAAAAAATCTTTTTAACTGGCTATCTGTGACATAAGCTTTTTTCCCAGACAAAAATTTTGGCATAGAACTATATCCTCTATATCCATTATAATTGCCCAGTCTTTCATCATTCTCATAAATTTCAATAAGCAAGTTTATTAATAACTCATCATCTTCTTCAAATTCATAATATAAAGGATCAAAAGTAAATCCCTTGCCATATTCAATACTTCCACTCTTATATTTAGCAGCAGAAATAAAATCTCTAATATTCTTAACTACATATGCTTTATCTTCCCCTGCCTTCAGTTCTATAGAGGATTCCTTTGAAAACATATTAGAAAATTCATATTTTACTTCCAGTTTTATTTTTTTCTTTTCTCCACTAACTGCCTTCATGTTTTTCTTAATGGCATCCACAAATTTATCGGAACTAGCCGTATTTCCAATGTAATTTTTGCTTTCCCTGGCATATTTTAATAACACTGCAGCTATATGTTTACATATCTTGTTTCCGCCATAATGCTGAAAGAATGCTTCGCATTCACAGCTATAGTCTAAAATTCCATTCTGAGAGCTAAAGGTAATTTCCACTGGGAACTCCCAGGAGTTTGATGAACTTACCTCTGCATATATTTCTGTTATTCTCTCACCAGTTTTTTTATTATCTCTATATTTTACATCCATGTAGCTTATTTTTCTTTGAAAGTAATATAACATTGCTCTATTAAATGTAATATCATTACAATAATCTTTTATGATTTTTTCATCTATTTCAAACATTTTACACCCCAATGTAAAGACAACCTCTTCATAATATACATAAACACAGTTTAATATAAAAAAAAACTTTTTTCAAATTATCTATAAAAAACTGCTTAAAATAAATATTAAATTACTGTTTTCCAATAGCTTATGGTAAAGATATTTATCCTGGGACTGAAGATGAATCTTTAACTTTCCAGCCATAAAACATATTTCCTTAGCCAGTTCGAAACTGTCTGAAATAACATCATTGGGAATAAGTAATTTCAGTTTATTCACTTCATCTCTAATTTCAATGTGTTGCCCTGTTAATCTACTTATATTCATTAAATCAGCATCTCTTTTATGTTTACTATAATTATATTCCATACAATAATGAATACTTTCTCAGTAACTTATGTTACTACCGCATATTAATACATACATATTTTATTATCTTGAATATTAAAAATAATGGGAAATAGAATAGCATTATCGCGAAAAATAATAAAAATTGTAAATACAAGAATATAGCTTGTCCTATTTAATTAAAATTAAACAAAATCAGCTCTCTTTGCTTTAATTGACATATTGACTTAATTTTCTGAATAATGTATAATCAAATCATAAAATAAATCATTTAAATGGTTTTAATATATATTGGAAAGAGGTGATTCCGCCAGGATAATTACAATGCAAAATATTATGAATTCCATTGATATTCCTCTTTGCAAAGGGTTTATATAAATTTGCCAAGCTTAAATATTTTGGCATAAAGAGAGAATATGAAATGGACAATCCTCTTTCGAGAAATGAAAGGAGTGTTGCCGAAAATTGCAAGATAGTATTCCCCCAATGATAAAGGGAAGTTAGAATGATACCTATTTTAGGTAAATTGCAAATCATTCTAACTTCCTTTTTAATGGGGACGGTTCATTAGAAATACACATTTTATGCAGCCAGTTTTTTATTGTTTCCTTGTGAAAACTATAATAGTATCCTCTGAGAAGTCCTTGTTAAAACTGTATCCACCTTCATCAAACTTGTATATTTCCTTTAATTTTTCTATTTTGTTTTTTATTATGTATGAAATCATTAGTCCTCTAGCATGCTTGGCGTATGTTCCAATATTTCTATAAATTCCATTTTTCAGTTCTTTAAATTCAATGCTTACAACTTTTCCATAAACTTTCTTAATATCTATAGCTTTAAAATACTCTTCAGAACAAAGATTTAGTATAACTTTATCTTTCATATTGCAAAGTTGCTTATTTAAACTTTCTGTTATTTTGTTTGTCCAAAATTCATATAAATTTTTATACGTCATAAAAGAAATTTTACATGACATTTCAAGTCTATATGGCCTTATTTTATCTAATGGCCTAAGTAAGCCATATAGTGCAGATATTATTCTCAAATTATCTTGCGAGAAGCTAATATCCTCATTAGAGAAATTATATGCATTCATAGCCTTATATACTTGTCCGAAATATGTGAAAATAGCTTGTCTACTTTCATCATCAAAATTAGTATTCCAATTTTGAAATCTTTCATAATTTATTTTGGATAACTGTGGGCTTATTCTCATCAGTTTGCTGATTTTTTCACTATCATATTTTTTTAACTCTTTTATCAATATTTCAGCTTCATTGATAAATTCTGGTATTGAGAAATCTTTTATATTTATGTTGGATTCTAGATCCATAGATTTAGCTGGTGAAATTATTGTTATCACCCGGGCCACCCCTTAGTTTGCTGTTATTCTTAAAAATTTGATGGTTCTTTTCTTAATTAGACAGTACATATTACAAGATTAAAAAAAGTAATGAACCGTCCCTACTCTTTTATCTTATAATATATCAATGCACATATCCACAATAGGATTCCGCTTAAGCTAACTACCTGAGCTACTTTTAAAGGTCCTAGCATTAAGCTGTCCGTTCTTAGACCCTCTATAAAAAATCTTCCTATAGAATACATACCTATGTATGTAAAGAAAACTATACCCACTTTTTCAGATTTTCTCAGTAAATACAATAAAATTATACATACAGATACATTCCAAATAGATTCATATAGAAAAGTTGGCTGGTAATATACTCCTCCTATAAGCATTCCTTTTTGAATAAACTGTGGGAAGTGCTTTATAAAGTCATAAGATACCTCACCGCCATGAGCCTCTCCATTGAAGAAATTGCCCCATCTGCCTATTGCCTGAGCTAAAATAATTGATGGTGCGGCCACATCAAATATCTTTAAAAAACTTATTTTTCTATATCTTGTATAAAAATATACTGAAATTATAGCAAATAAAATGCCTCCATGTATAGCAAGACCGCCTTGTCTAGTATTTAAAATCTGAGATGGATTGTCTTTATAGTAACTAAACTCAAACAAAACGTAATATAATCTAGCCCCAAGTATGCTAAATGGTAATGCAATTAAAAAAGCATCTAATAGATAATCGAATTTAACATTTCTCCATTTTACATTATAATTTGCCAGCGCAAGTGCTACTAACATGCCGCTTGCAATAATTACCCCATACCATCTTATATCTAGTCCAAAAATTGTGAACGCAATTGGATTCATATATCCACATCCTCTTCCTAATGTATTTCAAGTAAATTATATTAATTGTTTGCTCTTGTGTATTTAATAATATATATTTTTAAATAATTATGCAACAACTTATTTTAAACTTTCATATACTTTACTCAAATTGTCCTTCATGCTTTCGATATAGTCCTTGTTATCCTCCATACTTTCAATGGTATATATTTTTTCCACTTTTGCATTTACTTCTCTTGCAAGTGTCTGGGAAACCTTTGGACTTGCCAATTCCTCAGCGAAAATCACTTTTATTTTATTAGCTCTACAATAATCAACTAGTTCCTTAAGTTTTTGTGCTGTTGGTTCACCTTCTGCAAATACATCCTCAGCGCTATTTTGTTTTAAGCCGAAATCTCTGCAAAAATATGCGAAGGCAGCATGACCGGTAACAAAATTTTTATTTGTTAAAGTACTGAATTTATTTGAATAATCATTATATAAATTATCTATTTTAGCAGCAAATTCTGCATAATTCTTTTCATAGTAACCCTTATTTGCCGGATCTACTTTTATCAAAGCATTTTTTATATTATCAGCTTCTATTTTTGCTTCCTTCAAGCCAAGCCATGTGTGTGGGTCATATTGTCCTTTGTCTTGTGAACTAGTCCCATTATCATTTTTTATTGGAGTAATCCCATTGGACGCTGCTACTGTCACCAGCTTTTTATTGTCCAGTGTCTGCAAAACCTTATCAGCCCAGCTTTCCATTCCCATACCATTATAAACAAAAATATCAGCTTTATTAATTGTTACCATGTCCCTTGGTTTTGGTTCAAAGTCATGAGGTTCTGTTCCTTCTGGTACAATAGTGTATACTTGAATTTTATCTTTACCAACCGCTTGTGCAAACTCCTTTAGAGGATTAAATGACACTGCTACTTGGATTTTACCATTTTTATTTGATTCCTTATATCCGCTCACCTGTTTACTGCTGCATGCAGTAAATAATATCATAATAGACGTCAATAAAATAAAACTACTAATCTTTTTAAACATTTTTCCACTCCTCAAATAATTGTTGCAAATCATTTGCATTTACTTATTAAATATACTTCTAATCCTATTTTCTGTCAATAAGGTTTTGTCGTCTATTGTTTTTACTTATAAAAAGGCCATGAAATAGTGTATCCAATTCATGGCCAGTAATTCTTACTATACTGCATTTGCACTTTCAATTTCTTTTTCCTGAAGAAGTTGATTTGTATAAAGTCTGAAATAGTAGCCTTTATTCCTTAACAGTTCTTTGTGTGTTCCAGACTCAGCAATTCTTCCATTTTTAATTACTAAAATTTTATCAGCAGATACTATAGTCGAAAGCCTGTGTGCAACAACAAAGCTAGTTCTTCCTGAAAGAACTTTTTCTATAGCATTTTGAATCATTTTCTCCGTTTCAGTGTCAATAGATGATGTGGCCTCATCTAAAACAAAAATTGCTGGATTTGAAACTATTGCTCTAGCAAAAGAAATAAGCTGTTTTTCACCTGTGGAGAGATTTCCGCCGTCTTCACCTACCTGTGCTTCATATCCATTATCCATTTTCGTAATAAATTCATGGGCATTTACAAGTTTTGCAGCTCTCTCTATTTCTTGTTGAGATGCATCAAGTTTTCCATATTTGATATTATCCCTAATTGTACCACTAAATAAATGAGGACTTTGCAGTACATAACCTATATTGGATTGAAGCCATAAAAGGGACCTTTCTCTGTAGTCTTTCCCATCAATTAATATTTCCCCGCTATTTGGCTCATAAAATCTGCATATTAGATTTACTATAGTACTTTTGCCTGAACCAGTTTCTCCTACAAGAGCTATAGTTTCTCCTTTTTTTACTTTTAAATTAAAGCTCTCCAATACCTTTTCTCCATTTTTATATGAAAAGCACACATTTTTAAATTCTATATCCCCCTGCATATCTTCCCAATTCTTCTCTTTTGCATTAAATAGGTCTCCGTATTTTTCTATTACATCTTTCCTGTCCCATATATCTGGTTCAGTTTCCACAAGAGATATTATCCTCTCTGCAGATGCTTGTGCCTGCTGAAGTTCTGCAATAGTTCCGGCAAGCTGACTTACCGGGTCAAAGAATTGAATGGTGTATGAAATAAACATAACAAAAGTACCATATGTTAGTGTTTTAGTCATAACTTCAATTCCACCAAACCAAAGAGCAAAACCAGTTCCTATACTTCCCATAGTAATTACAATTGGAAGAAATAGTGAAGAGAAAATTACAGCTCTTATAGCTGAGCTTCTCATATTATCTGCATCCTGTTTAAACTCAACCAGATTTTCATTCTCACGAACTAGGGTCTTTGTTGTTTTTGCACCAGATACTTCCTCGCTGAAATCTGCTGTAAGCTGTGAATTTAGTTTTCTAACCTTTCTGTAGGATTTTAATATTTTCTTCTGAAAAAATATTCCCACTAGAAATAATGGAGGTACTACACACATACTTAATAAAGTAAGTTTTATGTCATAATAAAGCATTATGCCGATAAAACCAATCATCATCACCAGAGCCCAAACCATATCAATTAATCCCCAGGAAATGATTTCACTAAGCCTTGCTACATCTGAAGTCATCCTTGCCATTAGCCATCCCACAGAAGAATTGTCATAATATGAAAATGACAACTGTTGTAACCTTTTGAAGCCAAGCTGTCTTATGTGATAGGCAAGATGGGTCTCAATTTTACCAGCCTGCCTGATAAATAATCTTACATTAAATGCCTGAAATGAAAAAATGCAAAAATAAACTACTCCAAACATTCCAAGTCCATTGATGGTTTTCTTTACTATAAAGTTATCTATAGCATATCTTGTCATCAAAGGCATTATAGCATCAATACCTGCTACTATAGTCATTAATAAAGCTAATAGTATAAGACCCTTCTTAAATTCTGACAAATACTTAAAAAGTCTTCTCCAAATGCCAATATCTAATTTTTCTGTTACACTATAATCATCAATTCTGCTCATATTCATTCACCTCCTGATTTGCTATTCGTTACAAGCTTTCTCTTGCTCATCATCTCCATCTGAAGAATTTTGTATATCCCAAATTCTTTTGTAAATTCCTTCTTTTCTAATGAGTTGTTGGTGGCATCCTATTTCCTCGATTTTACCATGGTTAAGAACTATTATCTTATCAGCATCCATAACAGTAGAAATCCTATGTGATATTATGAATGTAGTAACGCCCTTACTTTTCTTTTTAAGTTCTTCCCTGATTATCCTGTCAGTTTCAGCATCCACTGCACTTAAGGAATCGTCAAAAACTAATATCGGCATATTTTTAATCAAAGTTCTTGCTATGGCAACCCTCTGCCTCTGTCCACCCGATAATGTAACCCCTTTTTCTCCCACAATGGTATCATATCCTTTTTCAAATGAAGAGATAACATTATGCACTGCTGCCATGGACGCTGCTTTTTTGACTTCATTATCATCAGCCATAATTTTAGCAATTTTAATGTTCTCTTTTATTGTTCTCGAGTAAAGAAATGGTTCTTGAAGCACTATACCTATATTGTTTCTTATCCACTTTCTTTTTATATCCATAAGTTCTACTCCGTCAATTTTTATAGATCCATTGCTATAGTCATAAAGTCTCATTAGAAGATGAACCATTGATGATTTGCCGGAGCCAGTAGGTCCAACTATGGCAATAGTTTCACCTTTTTTAACGTTGAAACTTATGTCTTTGAGAACAGGAATATCCTTTTCATATTCAAAGCTTACATTTTCAAAGCTGATTTCGCCATTAATCTCAGGCTCTAGTCCCTTTCCATTTTCATATTCCACTGGTGTTTCTAAAATGTTATTTATTCTACCTAAGGAAACTGTCATTTTGCCCATATCAGATAAAATTCTGCCAAGTTGTCTCACAGGCCATAGCAGCATACCCTCATAGGTATTAAAAACAACTAGAGTACCAAGGCTTATATCTCCTCTTACTGCAAAATATATACCTGACAGTAAAACCAATCCAATTTGCAGCATACATAAAAAATCTGAAGTTCCCCAATAGTCTGCAAGTATTTTTGTTATATTATAATTCAAATCTCTGTATTTTTTATTCTGCTCTTCATACTTTTCAATTTCAAAACTTTCCCTTCCAAAAGCCTTTACAACTCTTACTCCATTTAAATTTTCTTGAAGTATAGAGGTTAAAACGCCTTCCTGCTCGTCGGCTTTCTGAAATGTATCCTTTATTTTATTGAAAAATACAAAAGAAAAAGCAAATATAAAAGGTACAATAACCATAGAAATAAGCGTCATCCTTCTGTTTAGTGAAAGCATCATTATCATGGCAAATACCACTATGAAAAATGCTCTCCCTATTTCAACCATCTGCATTGCAAAAAACCTTCTTACAGTATCTACATCAGAAGTACATCTTTGAATTAAGTCTCCGGATTCTGCATTTACATGATATCCATAAGGTAGATTTTGAATACAATCATATAATTTCACTCTTAACTTTCTAGCAATATTTTCAGCTGCTTGAGCTGAAAGCTTGCCCTTGAAATACAGGAATATACCTCTAGAGGCTGTTAATGCAATTAAGCACAGTGAACATATCCATAAATTTCTCTCTAAAACATCCCTACCGCCAATATTTTTTATAATATTTTCAATCACTGCAGGAGCACTCAATGGCTTATCACCAATAATTGAATCTATAGTAATTTTCACTACCATAGGCTCTATCATAGCAATTAATGTTGCAGCCCCAACAGATAATATTGCTGAGATATATAATAATCTATTGCCTTTTGTCAATTGTATTAGTTTCTTCATTTAAATAGCCCCCCTCGATAATATAATTTTTACAGTGCTAGGAATAAAATGTAGAATCACAGCATTTAATCTTTCTAAAAGTTTCTTTTTTACTCATTTTTACCACTCCTTAATTTTGTTGATCCATACCACTTTAATTATAAATTTATTAGCTTTTTCTATTAATATGTTTGTTAATAGAAAAGCAATATAAAAAGGCCATTGAACATAATATTCTCTGGCCTTTTAAACATGTAAATATCTATTTATAAATAAATAGTCAGCAAAACTAAAAAAGCCACAGGCACCTACCTATGGCTAATTATTTTCTAAACAGTTTAATTTTACAAGCAATTAATAATTCAAAAATAAAATACCAAGATGGTGCATAAATATTAATTTTTCTTTATAAATATCATTATTTGCAATTAAGCTATTAAATCTTGCAAACTTATTCATTAACATTTATACAACCCCCTTACTATACTTATTAATTTCTATTGTAATTTTGCTTTATTATACTCATTATAATTATATACTGTTAATTATTGCTATATACATTATTCTATACCTTAAGTATTATAATTACAATACTTAAGGGTAAAAAACTTGGGGACGGTTAACAACTTTTATAAATTTACTTTATGTAATTTACAACATTTTTATTTCTATTAGAAGGCCCAGTTATCTTATTATCATCTTTTTTGTGACCTAAAGCCACTGCATAATAAGGTACATATCCCTTAGGTAAATCTAGCCTTTTAACTTCTTCTCTTAGTGAAAAGAAAAACCTCACAAAACCTATCCATACCGATCCAACTCCTATGCTTTCTGCAGCAATTAACATATTTTCTATTGCCGCAGAGCAGTCAACTAATGAAGATTGCACTTCCTCCTTGCCAGAAACAATTACTACTGTAGGTGCATTATAAAAAATATTAACTCCACTTTGGCCAACCTTTACAATGTTTTCATTATCAGATTTTCTCATTACTTCTTTAGACTTATCACTAATAAAATCAATAAGATTTTTATTTTGTATTACTGTAAAATGCCAAGATTGACTGTTATTTGCGCTAGGTGCCTGTATTCCAGCATCCAATATTGCCTGAGTTTCCTCTTCGCTTAATTGCTCATCTTTGTAGTTTCTGATACTTCTTCTGTTCATTATTGTTTCAAGTACATTATTAGTCATCTATTCTCTTCCTTTCGAATGTTATATTACTACACAAACAATTTTAATATTATTGATAGCTAAAACAAGTACGCACTTTTATAATATCTAGTTACCTTTATTATACTTAGGGACGGTTAATAATAATTTTAAAATTATACTCAAGTGGATTTCATTGAACCATATTAATTTTATTGTTCATATGCTTGTCCAATATCATTTTAAATTTCTTTTATTAATTCTACTTATACATTTTAATTCCATTTAAATAAAATTTAGATAAATAAAAATAAAATTATATAAGTTCTCATTTGATAATAATTTCATCTAAAAGTCCTGCATAATCTTCTTTTGAATTTATTAACTGTACTCCAATGTTACATAGCATTGACACTCTTGACTGAGTAATGTTCCCTATTATCTCACATATATCCCTATATTTGAAGTTACATAAGCTTCTCATTAAAAGTACAAAGACTGCTCTTTTTTCTGTCGCTGATCTGCTATTTTTCATTCTAAGAATACTTTCTGATATTTGATATCTTTCATTTAAAAATTTTAAAATAGCTTCCACAGTAAAATACCTTGCAATTATTTTTCTATGACTTAAATACACAGCTTTTTCTTTTTTCAATTCTATATTTTCACTAATACTATTATTTGAGAACCTTCTTACAAAATCTAAATATGTTTCTTTTGCGTTTACTTCGTTACTACTGAAATGTTTTAGAAGGAAATCCTTATCAACTAAACTATATTTATCATTCATTGTTCCCAAGTAAATTCCAAGACTTGAGAATTTGTATTTTTCTAACTTATTACTATATTTCTTCATACACATTGGATTTGAATGTATATACGCGGATAATGTTATAAGGTATTTATCATTATCAACGATTTTACTCTTAAATCTGTCTTGAAAAACATGGCCATGTCTTTTATATTTTCTATTGTAGTATTGTGCATAACTTTGATTTACACCATGCATTATTTTTGAAATGTCAGATCCATTTGAATCTATAATAAAGTGATTATGGGTATTCATAATACAATATCCGTAAACTTTAAACTTAAAAATATCCTTATATTTTTTCATTATCTCGATGTACTTTTCTTTATCCTCAGCACTCTTATATAAATTAATTTCACTAATACTTCTACTCATAATATGATAAATTGAATTTTCACCCTTTATTCTTCCAGCTCTTGGCATAAAAATACCTCCATTAATCTTATTTTTAAATGTAAAATCCGTTAATGAAAGTATTGCCCAATTTCATTTTATTTACACAAACTTTTATACCAATATAGATAATTGTTAATTAATTGTGAAACGTCCCCAATTTTATTTGCTGCACTCTTCTATTAGTTCCTTAAAAATTCCGAGGAATTCACTGTGCTTAACTACTAAATCCTCTGGATGCCATTGTATTCCTAAAACGAATCTTTGTTTACACGATTCATAAGCTTCAACTATATTATCGGATGAAAATGCAACTGGTCTTAAATTTTTTCCTAATTTTTTTACACATTGATGGTGAAATGAATTTACAAATATTTTATCTTTATTTAAAATTTTAAACAACCTACTGTCAATCTTAATAGATACTGAATGATATAATTCATCCACATTAATTTCAGAAGGACTATGTCCATTAGAATTTTTAATTTGCGCATTTATGTCTTGATATAAGCTTCCTTCTAATGCTACATTTATAAGCTGCATGCCTCTGCATATTCCTAGAATTGGCATGTCCATTGCTATTGCTTTATTAAACAACTTTATCTCATAATTATCTCTATCAGATGATATCTTAGTTATTTCCTTCAATGGATCTTCATCATATAGCATAGGTGAAACATCAACTCCTCCAGTGAATAATAACCCATCAACTTTTTCTAAGTAGATATCAATATTTTCATTGTTATTATCTAGGGGAATTAAAATTGGCACTCCACCAGCCAGCATAATGGATTTAACATAATTATAGCTTACTGAATTAAATGCCTTATTAGTTCCCTTTTCACAAAATGTAGTAATACCAATTACAGGTTTCACATTTACACCCTCTTTTCAATTATTCCTTTAGTTTATTTGATATTATATCACAATAAAATAACTGGGGGGTTATAAAATTTAGTTAAGATTTAAATTTAGTGTAAATAATTAATGAACCGTCCCTAACTTTCTAACTTTTTTCTTAAAGAAATCTTGGATTCATCCATAACAATAACTAGAAAAACTCAGACTTATATCTGAGTTTTTCTAGTTATATTTAAATACACAAATTTTATAATCCTCTTCTGGAAATTCTCCGCATAATTTAAACCCTGCTTTTATATAAAATTCCTTTAAATTTTCATTTCCAGCCCAACAGTCTAAATATAAGGTCTTTCTAAGTTTTTTAGAATATTTAAATAAATAATTCATAATTTGAATTCCTATGCTTCTCCCTTGAAACTGTGGTAATATTGCAACTCTATACAAGTACAGCCCATCTTCCATAATTTGAGGGAGCATAGATTCCTTATTTTTATCTATTATTGAAAATGTTCCAATTATAAGCTTATTAAACTTTACTGCATATACTTTTCTTTTGTTAATTTCCTTTTTAATATTATCTATATTCCATGGATATTTCCATTGATTTATATGCTTCTTATGCAAAAATAATGTAGTTTCATTTAATAGTTCAACAATTTTACAAGAATCACTTATTTCCGCTAATTTAATATGGAGCATCAACTTACAGCACCTCTTAATTTATCCTTTATTATTTACTTTCATTTTATCCTTTTAAGTACACCCGATATAAAAAAATAATGAACCGTCCCCTATTAACGATTGTTTGTTACCTTTTAATGTAATATAACAATTTAAATAATTTCAATTTTATTATTGCGCAAAACATCTATAATCTTATTATCAGGCTGTTTTTCTGTAATTATCCCATGAATATCCTGCAAAGAGGCAAATTTATATGAACCATCAATGTAAAATTTTTCATTCTCCATTGCTAAATAAACTCTTTTTGATGCTTTTATTACAGCCCTTTTTGTATTTGCCTCTTCTAAGTTAAAATTACTAATAAAATCATCTTCTAAATTCAATCCCCCTGTTCCAATAAAAGCCTTATCTGCTTTATACTTAGATATACTTTCAATTGCAGCTGCTCCAATAACTCCCCCTAATCTTTTGCTGTACGCACCTCCTATACATATCACATTAACTGAGGAATTCTCAACAAAAAGCGAAGGAATTATATTCATATTTGTTATAATATTAACTTTCCTATTACTTGCAGCAATAGCTTCTCCAATCACATAATTTGTACTTGAAATATCAAGAAAAACTAAGTCACCATCTTCAATAATGCTAAATGCTTTTTCAGCTATTTTCTTTTTATGATCTAGATCCTTTATCATTCTAGAGGATATGTTCTCATTATGAACTATTTTTCTCTCTAGAATGGCCCCGCCATAAGTTCTTTTTATCTTTCCTTCCATTTCAAGCCTTTGTAAGTCCTTTCTTATCATACCTTCGGACACATTAAATTTAGAGCTTAAATCTTTAACCAGTATCTTTCCCTCTGTTTTTAAAATATATAAAATTTCATTAAGTCTTTCTTCCATAAACATAACTCATCAATCCTTTTCCTAATATAATAATAATTGATAATAAATATTATTATAGTTGATTATTTTAAAAAATACAAACATCTTATATCATAATTGTCTAAATCGTTATATTCCAATACATTATAAATAAATTATTAAATTTTTAAGGTGTTGACAAAGAGATAATTAGTATCTAAAATAGAATTAATCAATAATAAATAATAACAAACGATAATAAATTCTCAATGTATTAGATATAGGGGGATAAAATGGAGAAAGCAATTATTTGCCAAATAGAACACTACGCTATACATGATGGCCCTGGCATAAGGACTGTGGTTTTTTTCAAGGGTTGTCCGTTAAGATGCCTATGGTGCAGTAATCCAGAAACTCAAAATAGAGTTAATGAACTATTCTACAATAAAAGCAAATGCATTTTGTGCGGAAGGTGTGTAAAATCCTGTAATGAGGGAGCATTGGAAATAGATAACGCCACTTTAAAAATTGCTAGAGAAAAGTGCATTAAATGTAATAAATGTGTAGAAAACTGTGCTATGGGTGCTGTAAAATTAGCCGGCAGTGAAATGACTGTCGATGAGGTTTTTTTAGAAATAGAAAAAGATGCTGTTTTTTATTCTAAATCTAATGGAGGAGTAACTCTATCTGGCGGAGAGGTTTTAATGAATCATAAATTTGCTATTGAACTACTAAAGAAATGCAAAGATAGCTATATAAGTACAGCCATAGAGACCACTGGTTTTGGTGACATTGAAATTCTTAAAGATTTCTGTGAATATACTGACTTATTTTTGTATGACATAAAACATATTGACCCTTCTATTCATAAACAACTTACTGGGGTTGATAATAAGCAGATAATCAATAATTTAAAGAGTCTAAGCAGCATAGCTAAGAACATAATTATAAGAGTACCGCTAATACCTGGTTTAAATGATGATATAGAAAATATCAAAAACACAATAAATTTAGCTAAAAGTAACGGTATAAGGGAAATCCACATTCTGCCTTATCATTCCCTAGGTATTGATAAATACAGACAGCTTCAAAAGGATTATGCTCTTAGAGATTTAAAAAAACAAAATGATAATTATATAAACAATATTAAAAATATAATTGAAGCCAATGGATTAAAATGCGTAATTGGTGGTTAATGGGGGTAATAAAATGAAAACTTATGAAATTAAAAATGAAAGAATAAAAAAATTAAGAGAATCTGTGTTATCTAAAACTCCTTCTGTATGCATAGAAAGAGCTAAATATATTACAGAATCATACAAGGAAAACGAATCTGATCCAATTTATATTAAAAGAGCAAAAGCCGTTGATAAAATATTGAGAAATATGAGCATATATATAAAACCGGGAGAACTAATAGTTGGTAACCAGGCTTCAGATGAAAGAACTGCACCTGTATTTCCTGAATATGCAGTGGACTGGATGGAAACTGAGCTTAGAGAAAATGGCAATTTTAACAAAAGACAGGGTGATAACTTCTATCTCCCAGAAAATCATATTGATGAATTAATGGAAATAACTCAGTACTGGAAGGGAAAAACTTTGAAGGATAAATGTTTTGCCATTATGCCCGAGGAACTAAAAGAAGCTTCCGAAGTAGATGTAATTCATGGGGAAGGCAACATGACTTCAGGGGATGGGCATATTGTGCCAAACTTTGAGAAGGCATTGAATATGGGCTTAGATGGAATAATCAAAGAAGCAGAGGATAGATTAAATTTAATTGATATAAGCGAAAATGATGCTTTAAGAAAAATTGCATTTCTAAAGTCAGTAATAATTATTAATAAAAGTGTTATAGCCTTTGCTGAAAGATACTCAAAATTAGCATATAAACTTGCCCAAGCAGAAAAAGATAATGTTAGAAAAAAAGAATTATTAAATATAAGCAGCATATGCAAAAAAGTTCCCAGAAGAGCTCCTGAGAGTTTTTATGAGGCAGTACAGGCAGTATGGTTTATCCATGTAGTAATACAGATTGAAAGTAATGGACATTCTGCATCTTTGGGCAGAGCCGACCAATACCTTTATAAATATTATAAAAAAGACATTGATTCTAAAATTATAGATAGAGATTTTGCTAAAGAGCTGCTTCAGTGCCTGTGGATTAAGCTTTTCTCCATAATAAAAATCAGATCTACATCTCACTCCGGTTATGGTGCAGGATATCCCACCTATCAAAATGTAACTATAGGAGGATCAAATTTTGACGGTACTGATGCTGTAAATGATTTGAGTTTTTTAATCCTTGAAAGTGTTGGAGAAGCGAAACTTACCCAGCCTAACCTGTCCGCAAGAATTCACTCTAATACTTCTGAAAGATTTTTGCGTGAGTGCTCAAATGTTATAGCAACCGGCTTCGGAATGCCTGCCTTTCACAACGATGAAATAATAATACCGGCTCTTTTAAACAAGGGTGTGGATTTTAAAGATGCTTATAACTATACAATGGTTGGGTGTGTGGAAGTAGCAGTGCCTGGTAAATGGGGATACAGATGCACTGGGATGACATTCCTTAATTTTATAAAAGCATTTGAACTCACCATATTTGACGGCTATGATAAAAGAACTGGTCACACATTGCTAAGCGGAAATGGAAGTCTTAAAGATTTTAAAACCTATGATGGCCTTTGGAAAGCCTGGGGAAAAAATATTGCCTATTATACAAAATTATCAGTGGCCATGGATAAGGTTGCAGATACCTGCCTTCTGGAATTCCCAGATATATTTTGTTCCTCCCTTATAGATAACTGCATTGAAAGATGTAAGACGGTTAAAGAAGGTGGTGCAGTATATGATATAGTTTCCGGTCTTCAAGTTGGACTTGCAAACACAGCTAATTCATTTGCAGCATTGAAAAAGCTTATTTATGAAGATAATTTATTAACCTCTGAAGATGTATTAAATGCTTTGGAAAGTAATTTTAAAGGATTAAGTAATGAAAAAATGAAAAAACAAATGTTATCCGTTCCTAAGTACGGAAACGACATAGATTATGTAGATAAAATTGCAGTGCAGGTATATGAAACCTATATAAACGAAATCAAAAAATATAAAAATACAAGGTATGACAAAGGTCCTATTGGGGGCATATATGGGCTTTCTACTTCAGGAATATCTTCAAATGTACCTATGGGATGTGTTACATGTGCTACACCTGACGGCAGAAAAGCATGGACTCCAGCTGCTGAAGGTGCTTCCCCAGCCCAAGGAACAGATGTTAATGGTCCTACTTCCGTATTTAAATCCGTAACTAAGCTGCCTAATATTCTAATGACTGGCGGTCAGCTTTTAAATATAAAATTTTCTCCTGATATCATAGATAATGAGGTTGGCTTTGAAAAATTTATATATTTAATGAAGTCTTTTATATCTTTGAAAGGATGGCATGTGCAATTTAATATAGTATCTGCAGAGACACTCAAAGCCGCTCAAAAAGATCCCGAAAAATATAGAGATTTAATTGTAAGAGTTGCAGGCTATTGTGCTCAATTTATAACATTAGATCTTACTACTCAGGAGGATATCATAAGCAGAACTGAACAGAACATGTAAAAATATCCACACCGCTGAATTTATTTTATTCAGTGGTGTGGATATTTTTTAGATTATTATTTCTTGTGAACCGTCCCCATTAGATTAGAATGCTGGAACTACAGCACCTCCAAATTTATCTTCAATAAACTTTTTAATTTCTGGAGAAGTTATTGCTTTATTTAATGCCTTTATTTTTTCATCATTTTCATGACCTTTTTTTACAACTATAACATTAGCATAAGGTGAGTTAGAATCTTCAATAAATAATGAATCTTTTACTGGGTTTAGTTTTGCTTCAAGTGCATAGTTAGAGTTTATTACTGATAGTGTAACATCTTGCAGAGTATTAGGAAGTTGTTTTGCATCTACTTCAGTAATTTTTAATTTTTTAGGATTATCCTTTATATCCCCTACTGCCAAAACTTCTTTATCTGGTACTGTGAAAAGCCCTGCTTTAGCAAGTAATTTCAAAGCTCTTGAACCATTTGAAGGATCTGCAGGAATTGTTATTTCTGCTCCATTTGGAACATCCTTTATACTCTTAATCTTTTTTGAGTATACTCCCATTGGCTCTATATGAACCTTTTGTACAGCTACAAGATCAGTACCCTTGCTCTTATTGTACTCTTGAAGGTATGGAACATGCTGAAAGAAGTTAGCATCTATATCACCCTTATCCAATGCAGGATTTAATAGGGCATAATCATCAAATTCTTTAATATCTAATGTATATCCCTCTTTTGCTAAGATAGGCTTAACCTGCTCTAATATTATTGCATGAGGATTTGATGTGGCTCCTATGGTAATTGTCTTACTGTTTTTTGATGAATTACCACATCCAGTTAACAGTGCTGACCCAACTAATAATGTTGTTAAAAGTGTTGCTAATTTTTTCATAATTAATAGCCTCCCTAAATCATTTATTTTTTTAAATTTATTATTACTTCTATTTTAGTTTTTTGTACATCCAGTCCCCAAAAACCTGAATTAACTCAACTAAAATAATTAAAATAATTACTGTATAAAGTATCATTTCATCATTAAATCTTTGATATCCAATTGATATAGCTACATATCCAAGGCCTTGAGCTCCAAGTGCCCCTGCCATAGCTGTATATCCAATTATTGATATTAATGATAAAGTTATTCCCCTAATAATAGATGGTACCGCTTCTTTTATCATAACTTTGAAAATTATCTGCATATCACTGGCACCAAATGACTTTGCAGCTTCAATTATCCCTTTGTCTACTTCTTTTAGCGAACTCTCTATTACTCTTGCAACAAATGGTGCTGCTCCTACAGTTAACGGCACTATAGCTGCAGTATTTCCTATGCTTTTTCCCACAATAAGCCTTGTAACTGGCATTATGGCAAGAATCAATATAATAAATGGAAATGATCTAAAAATATTCACTATGATATCTAAGACTCTGTAAACTACTTTGTTGGGTCTAAGTCCATTTTTGTCAGTTAGTATGAGTATAATTGCCAGTATAAATCCAATTATTACAGCAAAGAAGGTGGACCATCCTACCATATAAATGGTATCAATTATTCCCTGTAATAAATATTTGTTCCAAGCTTCTGCAAAACTAATCATTTTTTATTACCTCCCACCAAACCTTCTTCTTATTTAGATAATCAGACACCGCTTTGTACTGGCTATCTTCAATATTTATTACAAGACTTCCAAGCACGTCATCTCTGAATCTTTCCAGTTTACCCCATACTATGGAGAAGTCTATATTTAACTCTCTTGCCATGGAAGTTATAATACTTTGTTCTGATATTTCCTTTGGAAAATATATTTTTATATTGGTACCTTCTGATGGAAGTATTTCCTCCTCTGAAATTAAGTTTCTCAGAGCCTTTGGCTGCTTTAAAAACAACTCATTCACTTCACCTTGAGCAACAACAACCCCAGCATCCAAAATAGCCACCCTGCTGCAGACTTCTCTTACTACTTCCATTTGGTGGGTTACAATTACTATGGTAATTCCCAAGGTTTCATTAATTTCTCTTAAAAGCGATAAAATTGACTTTGTGGTATTAGGATCTAACGCTGAGGTTGCTTCATCACAAAGCAGTACCTTAGGTTCCAATGCCAAAGCCCTAGCAATGGCTACCCTTTGCTTTTGTCCACCACTTAATTCTTTTGGCTTTGAATAAATTTTATCCTCTAAATGCACTATTTTTAAAAGTCTTTCTACTATTTCTTTTATTTGTTTTTTATCATATCCCCATACCTGCAAAGGAAGGGCAATGTTATCATATACATTTTTTCTCTCCAAAAGGCTGAAATGTTGAAAAATCATGCCCAGATCTTTTCTAAACTCTCTAAGTTCCCTATTTTTAAGGGTTTTAACCTCCTTTCCCATAACTACAACACTTCCGTTGTCATAGCTTTCAAGACCATTTATACATCTTAATAAAGTGGATTTACCTGCACCACTATGTCCAACTAATCCAAAGATTTCCCCCTGTTTTATCTCAAGGTTTATAGATTTTAAAATATGTTCTGTTGAAAAAAACTTATCTACATTTGTTATACTGATCAAACCTTTTCCCCCTTATAAAATGATGAAATATAAATGTTATACTAAAAAAAATAAAACCCGAGGAAACCTCGGGTTAAAACGCAATTGGTTCCTCATCTTTCAGCCTTCGCTGCTGGATTTAGCACCGCTATACAAAATTGTATCGGTTGCTGGGTTTCATAGGGCCAGTCCCTCCACCACTCTTGATAAGTTGAAAAAATATTAACTTTAGAAAATATATTATCAAAAACATGCTAATATGTCAACACTTTTATTAATTATTTATTAATTTCGTTGACTATTCATGTGTAATACCATAAAATTATTATTGAAAATAGTTATCAACTAAGTATTAATGATAAAATATAGTATAAATATTTTATCATTTGATTAGCGTTGGAGGGAAAAATGTTATTTAATTTAAATGAATTTTTAATGTCAGTTTCCTTTGCATTAGATTTTGTTGAAATGGACATTTTTGGTATAACATCAAATCATGGCAAAAGAACTGCTTACGTAAGTCTAAAAATTGCAGAACAATTGCACATGAGTGAGGATGAACTAAAGGATATTTCTGCTCTTGCAATTTTACATGATAATGGAGTAAGTTACAGAGGTCTCGGTGACAATCTGTCTGATTTGGATTTTCGAAACATAGATATATTTGAAAAAAAGAAATGGCATTGCATTATAGGAGAAAAGAACATCATAGCGTATCCTTTTAATACAAATGTTACTAACGTAATAAAATATCATCATGAAAAGTATAATGGTACAGGATTTTTTAAATTGAGTGAAAATGAAATTCCTTTAATGTCACAAATCATATCATTTGCCGACAGAATTGAAAACAAATTTGATATTAAAAATAACCAGTTAAATATGCAAAGAGATATTTTAGCTTTTGCAAAATCAGAAAGAGAGAAAGACTTCTCTTCAAAAATAATAGATGCCTTTTTAAGGGTTACTGAGCACAATAATTTTTGGATGGAGCTGAAGGATCCGTGTATTACGACTATATTAAGGGAAAACCTGCCTGATAATACTTTGGATTTAACACTAGAGCAAATACATGAAATAACGGAAGTTCTATCTGAAATAATTGATTCAAAGTCAAAATATACCAGACGTCATTCCAGGGATTTATCAATAAAAGCAGGTGTCATGTCGGATTTTTATAAATATAAGCCTGATGAAAAAATGAAGCTTATTATAGCTGCAGATCTTCACGACATTGGTAAACTTGCAGTTCCAAATAGTATTTTGGATAGTCCAAACAAACTGAGTGACAGTGAATTTCAAATAGTAAAAAAACATCCTTACTATACAAGGATTGTCCTTGAGCAAATTAAGGGATTTGAAGAAATAACAAATTGGGCCGCAAATCATCATGAAAAGTTAAATGGGAAGGGCTATCCTTATGGACTTACTGCAAAGGACCTGGATTTTAATTCTCGATTGATGGGCTGCCTTGATATATATGAAGCCCTTACAGAAGAACGTCCATACAGAAAAGCTCTTACCCATAAAGAAGCAATGGATATACTTTATAGTATGAGCTCAGGTGGTTTTATTGACGAAGTTATAACTAGGGATATAGATATAGCATTAAAACATTCCTAAATTAAATTTAAGGAGGATTTGCCGTAATGATCAGAAAAGCTACTATCAATGATTTGCATACTATTATGGCCATTATTAAAGAGACTATTATAGAAATGCACTCTTATAATAATAATCAATGGGATGAAAATTATCCCCAGGAAAAAGATTTTAAAAATGATATAGAAAGCCAGCAATTATATGTGTCAGTGAAAGATGGGCAAGTTGTTGGCTTGGCTTGCATTAACATGGATGAACCAATTGAGTACCAAGGATTAAATTGGCAGGAAAATAGTGAATCAATGGTTATACATAGAATGGCTGTAGATATACATTTAAGAAGGAAAGGAATTGGAATGGAGCTAATGAATTTCGCAGATAAATTAGCACTTGAGAATCATATTCCTCATTTAAAAACAGATACCTTTTCATTAAATACAAAAATGCAGTGTCTTTTTAAAAAATGCGGTTATAATTTCGTTGGTGAAATGAATTTTAAAGGAAAGGCTCTTCCCTTTTACAGCTATGAAAAGATACTAAAATGAATGGGGACGGTTCACAACTTTTTAAAGTTTTTTTAT
>JAQSXU010000308.1 GCA_029256485.1 Clostridiaceae bacterium | reverse complement strand
AATATTATCCATTAATCCTGAAAAGTAAAAAACATCACTATCAGCATAATTATAAATATTTAGCTTTAAATCAATGTCATTTGAATCAAAATTCATGCCGTAAATTGGATTGTTTTGACTATATACTGCAAAGCTTGTGCACATTTTAGAAACCTCCTTCAAAACTAATTAATCAAACAATTTTACATAATTAAAAAATTAATATACAAATTAAATATATTTCTATCTATTATATCATTATAATTTACAACTACGAACTAGCAGTTCTAAATTCTTTCGTACAACTTACCTCTCAGAATTTCTAATTGTTCTTTTAGTTTTTTATTTTCTTCTTCCAATTCCTTAACTTTATTTTCCTTTTCACATATGTATTTACCAATACTCTTATTCTTTAATTCTATATTTATATAATGATCCTCCACAGCAAAATCTTCTATACATATTAAGCCCTTTTTATAAACAAATTCTGGATAATCTATCCATTATTTTATCTGGAAAACCACCTGTAAAAAATATTATGTCACTTGCATAAACTTTTGCTTTGGCACTCTCCCTACTATCTGTAAAATAATTAATCAATGAAGAATGTTCATTCTAAATCCCCCCAAAAGATATTAAATAAATAATAATGCTATTCTTTATTTTTTACCTATGTTTTTATAACTACCATTTAATATTATCATTTTTTAACATATCAATGAATATTAAGTATTGCCAGTTCTTTATCTATGGTCAATTACCTAAAACATTTATGTATATATACTGAGTAGCACTTCTCAGAAAGCATCATATACTATTGACGGTGAGGTTTTAACCGTATCAATATAAAGGAGTGTTATATGCATAAAAGACAATTTTCCTGTTGTCCTTATTACATGAATCAAGCCGCTTACCCCTCCTCCAATGCAAAGTGGAGAATTGAAGTGCAAAAATTTGCAGCCTTTAGTGGTACCGTTACAAGGATTGAAGATTTTTCCCCTAGTCCGAGTGATGTATCTGGAGGCTGCTATAAATTAATGTCACTGGAGAGCCAAGACAAAGGTCCGGTAAATTTTGTGATATCCCCTGGAACTTATTTTGTTGATCATGAAGTGGTAGAAGCAGGAGACAGGGTAACTGGGTTTTATGATTCAAGTGCCCCTGCTATTCTTATTTATCCTCCACAATATCCTGCAATTGTTATGGCAAAATACACAGAAAATCAAAATGTTATAGTAGACTATTTTAACAATCAGCTTATAAGCAGCCATGGAAAATTAAAATTAAATATTGCCCCATCTACTGAGGTAGTTCTTACAAACGATCAGCTTTTTAATATATACCCTGGAAATAGAAATCTAATTGTTGTCTATGGACCTGCAACTAAGAGCATACCTGCCCAAACTACTCCATATAAAATCATCGTTCTTTGCTAAATCAAATAATGCCAATAATGAAAACCAAATATTTATGTTTAACACCGCATTATTCAGAATTGAATTTTGAGGTGTTTTTACGTCGTAATCCAAGAATAATGCAAAGAATCTTTATTATACATCATCGTTTAATAAAACCATGTGTATGTGGTCTTCCCATCTACCATTTATCTTTAAATATTTATATAACCTTTATTGATTTCATCTTTTTCTGTTAATTTATGTAAAAATAGAGTTTCGTTTATTAATGGACGAACATAATCTGATATGACCAATGGCAATCGTCGTCTAAACCATTCATGTATTTTAATGTTATGCAAATGCATTGACATAAAGAAATATATACTTGCAATAAAGAAAGCTTCAATCGAACGGTAATCGTTTTGATTAAGTGGGCGATGTTTTGAATATCCATCAATTACCGCTTTTCTTAGCTGAGTATGGTCGAATGTCCCCATAAGTCCTCCAAGGTCAAATAAAAATGGTCCATGACCACATAAGCCGAAATCTATAGGAGATACAATACCATCATGTATTATAATATTCCCAAGCCCCAAATCACTATGAATCAAACCGTGCCAACCTTCTCGTGAATTTTCCTGCTCCATTTTATCGCATATACACATTGCCCCCTCATAGAGTTCAGTATACATATCATTGGTAAACAACCCCATGCCAACGCCTTCTTTAAGCGAATTTACCGCATTCATTACCCGCTGGGAATCATATGTAGGGCGTGGTAATTTGCAACTGCTTGGCCACTTAAGAACATACTCATGCATTTTTGCAACAAGTTCACCGACTAAAAATGCATTATGAATTGCTGTATTTTCCAGTTGGTTAAATGTTACACCAGGCAACCACGATAATAGTGTTGCGAATCTCCCATTTAATGGAAGATGAATCACATATCCACCATCTTTAGCTCTTATAGGCTTCTGAACATTAATATCACTATTTTCACTTAACTCGCTCAAAAACATCATTTCGCTTTCAAGCCATTCAGCACGATGAATTAGAGCCAGTCCGTTTGCTGGTATATGAATACGTAATACATAGCATAAGCCTTCTGAAAGTTCAACTTTCCAGACCAGATTCTCATTGTGGCGTAGCAAGGTTAACGATGCATTCTCAATCCCATATTTCAATAAAGTATCTTTTGCTATATCTATAGGTTCCATAATAAATTCCTCCTTTGCATGCAGTTTTCAAATAATCTTTGTTTTGTATTTTCTTCATTTGAAATACTTAGTAATCTTTTTAGATAAAGCGCATCCTTAGGTGACACACATTGACACCATGCTGCAGGTTCATTATCTATATAATAAATATATCCATCATTACATTTGCTAGTGACGCTTTCTCTTAACTTCTTTGCTTCTTCAATACTCATCTTAGCCCAATTATCTATATTATCAGCTGAAAAATAGAAAGTACATTGACAATTTTCACATTTATCATTGCTAAACAATGTAAAAAAATCTTCTAAATTACTCTTTGACAGTTGTTGTATAAATTTTTTCAATTTCATCCCCCAATTAAATTCACCCATTTTTTATAATGCTATTCTATAATTATATTGTAGTTTAGTTATTGTTTGTAAAGAATAAAAGTCTTTCTTCGCCTTTATCAGTTTTAGCCATATAAGATATACCTTCTTCTTTCTTTATTTTTGATATGTCTGCTATTTTGTATTCTGTTTTTCTTCTACCCTCTGCATTGCTAAAATTATCTCTTGTGGTATCTTCTATAAGTTTAATGCCTTCACCGTCAATAATTAAGTCACTTATAATAGCATCGCCCTCATTAGTATACTTTGTTATTCTAAGCTTCAATAAACTTATCAAGTTTTTCTATATTGGAACTTCTACCCTTTATGTTTACAACATCACCATTTTTTTCAGCCAATTCAGAGCTGTATTTCCGCGGTAATTTATCCAAAGCCTCATATGAATTTGTTATAGATTTTTCAGAATTGATAGCTGATGTTCCTGTTTTATAAGATGTTTTTGAAGAACATGCAGAAATTGTAATTAACACAGCTAAAAATGAAAGCATAACTATAATTTTTTTCATTCCCATCCCTCCTTATAAAATATACGAAGCAGAATGCAATAAAGTTTAAAATATATATTTCATTATCATAGTTGTTCTGTGCAGAAAACCAATTTAAGTAACTATTGAACAAATGGGAATTAATTTATTATGGTGATGTTGATTTATTTTTAATTGAATATACATTTCCCTTTATACTTGCTTTAACAAAATAATTTTTATTGTTTATCCAATCGTCAGACTTTATTCCATTTGGGGTAAGCCATGCCTCAATGTTAACAGGCTGTACTGAGAAATCTACCATAAATTCAAATGAATCATTGTTATTATTTTTAACTGTAATTTGATTAATTTTATAACTTTTAAGCTTGAAATCATTATTTGCAGCAACTTTTGTATAATAATCCAAATACTCAGTAAATAACTTATTTGATATAATATTTAGATCTTTTGTATCCTCAACTTTAATACTAGGCTTATAATCAAGATTGAAAATATTATTTTTAGTTTCTACTTTTACTCCTATTCCACGGGATTTTAATTTGTTTATAGCACTATTATCTTTTAATAAACTATCTACTGAAATGTGTTTATTCCATTCACCTTT
>JAQSXU010000307.1 GCA_029256485.1 Clostridiaceae bacterium | reverse complement strand
ATTATTATAACTAGCATACAAAATGCAGTTATGAAGAGGAAAGGGTGATTAAAACATGAGTAAAAGAAAGTTGAATAGAAAAGAGATTGCTTATGAAACGGTTAAATATGCTGTATTAATCTTTTTTTTACTAGTATTCATTATTCCTATCTTAAGTGTATTTTTTGCAGCCTTTAAGACAAGCACGGAATATTCTTCAACAAATGCATTACAATTACCTAAATCATTTTTAAATTTTGATAATTTTAAGGTAGTATTTAACCAAGGAAATATGCTTAATGGGTTTAAAAATACGTTAATTGTTTTAGTATTCTCTCTTTTTGGTTCAGTTCTTACTGGTTCTATGGCAGCATACATATTTAGTAGATTTAAAACAAAGTTTAGTAAATTTGTTAATGGAATGTTTTTAGTGGCAGTAATGATTCCAGGGATTGCAACACAAGTTGCGACATTTCAAATAGTGTCTGGATTAGGGCTATTTAACACTAGATTAGCCCCAATAATATTATATTGTGGCACAGATATAATGAGTATTTATATATTCTTGCAATTCTTGGAGAACATTTCGGTTTCACTAGATGAATCTGCAATAATTGATGGTGCTAATTATTTTCAAATATTTTACAAAATAATTCTTCCGCTGCTTTCGCCAGCAATTATAACTGTTTTGATCACAAAAGGAGTTGGTGTTTATAATGATTTCTATACTCCGTTTTTATATACTCCAAAAGCAGAATTATTAACAATATCTACAACACTATTTAAATTTAAGGGACCATATGGTGCTCACTGGGAAATAATAGCAGCTGGGATGGTTTTAATTATGATTCCAACCTTCCTTGTGTTTATTACATTACAAAAATATATTTATAGTGGACTAGTATCTGGATCGGTAAAAGAATAATTTAATTAATAATATATGTTAATAAAAGTTGTAAAACAATAAAATATGAAGTGAGAAGTAATGTTAAGTTATGTATTAACAAAGGTTTATTGCATAATTTAATAGTTTCTTGAGAAAGGTGAATTGATATGAGTAAAATTTTAGGTGAAAAACTAGAAAATATGCCATGGCAGGAAAAGCCAAATAACTTTGAAGGTCCAATATGGAGACATAGAGAAAATCCAATTATAGGTAGAAATCCTGTAGAAGGTGTATCAAGAATTTTTAATAGTGCAGTAATGCCATATAATGAAGAGTTTATTGGAGTTTTTCGTGGAGAAACCATCAATGGAAGACCTCATATTTATTTAGGTCATAGCAAAGATGGAATTAACTGGAACTTTGATAAAGAAAGAATAAAATTCGTTGATGAGAATGGAGAGGATTATCAACCTCTATATGCATATGATCCAAGATTAGTAAAAGTAGAAGACACATATTATATTATATGGTGTGGAGATTTTGATGGAGCAGCAATTGGATTAGCTAAGACGCAAGATTTTAAGATATTTACAAGATTAGAAAATCCATTCTTACCATTTAATCGTAATGGAGTTTTATTCCCTAAGAAAATTGATGGGAAATTCATTATGCTATCAAGACCTAGTGATAATGGTCATACTCCTTTTGGTGATGTTTTCTTAAGTAAAAGTCCGGATTTGAACTATTGGGGAGAGCATAGAATTGTAATGCAAAAAGGTGGAAATGGATGGTGGCAGTCAGTAAAAATTGGTTGTGGCCCTGCACCTATTGAAACAGATGAAGGTTGGTTAATTTTTTATCATGGTGTAACTGGAACATGTAACGGGTTAGTATACTCTATGAGTGCAGCACTTTTAGATAAAGAATGTCCATCTAAAGTTTTATATAGAGCTGGAAGTATAATGTTAACACCGGAAGAATGGTATGAAGAACGTGGATTTGTTCCAAATGTTGTTTTCCCATGTGCAGCTTTAACAGATGCTGAAACAGGAAGAATAGCAATTTATTATGGTGCGGCAGATACTTATGTAGGTTTAGCATATACTACTATTGATGAAACTGTAAAATTCATAAAAGAACATAATGAACTTGGAGCAATAGATAGTCTAGAAGGAAGATTATAATAGAAGTATACCTTTTTATTAATCGTTAACTTTAAATATAAAGTGATAATGTTGGTGAGTTAAAATAATTGAACTGTATTTTTTGCTAATATTGTAAACTTGGTTAGAGTATATACTAATAGCGAAATACAGTTTTTTATTGTATAATAAAGGTATAATTGTGAAAACTAATCGTTTATTCATATAAAGCTTAATTTGAAGTGATAAATTTAATTATTAGGGGTAAACTAAATGTAGATATGGAGTTTAATCAAAGCATTTAATAGAATTAGTTTTACATATACCAGGAAGGGGATGAATAATATATGGCAAAAGCAATTAAACTTGCTGATATTGCTGAAGTTTTAAAGGTGAGTAAAGTAACAGTCTCTAAGGCTCTATCGGATAAAGATGGAGTTAGTGATGAATTAAGAGAAAAGATTAAAAAAGTTGCAGCAGAGATGGGGTATCGCCAAAATTCTATTGCAAGATCTCTAAGAGATGGTTACACATACAATATAGGGGTACTAATTCCAGAAGGATTTGTTGAAATGTATCATTCTTTCTATTGGGAGTTATATCAAAATGTATTAAATGCATTAACCAAAAAATCATATTATGGAATCATGGAGGTAGTAAATCGAGAAGATGAAAATAATAATGTGGTTCCACGGATGTTACAAGATAGTAAGGTTGATGGGATCATTGTTATGGGGGAATTAAAGAAAGAGTATGTTGAATTTTTAAATAGTCTTGATGATGTTCCAGTAGTAATGCTAGATACATATGATAAGCACATTGATTATGATACAGTTACTTCAGATAATTATTATGGAATGTATTTACTAACCGATTATCTAATTGAAATGGGACATAGAGATATTCTATTTGTAGGAAATCCACGTGCTACTAGTAGCATTCAAGACAGATTTTTAGGTTTTACAAAAGCTTTGCTAGAAAGAGGAATTGAATATACCTCTAATAGTTATATTTCAGATAGGGAGATAGGTAAAAAAGAATTAAATTTTGAGTTGCCTGAAAAAATGCCTACTGCTTTTGCATGTAATTGTGATTCGGTTGCATATCTTCTAATTAAAAAGCTACAAGATAAAGGATATAAAGTTCCAGAAGATATTTCAGTTGTTGGATTTGATAATTATTTAATTACAGAAATATCTGATTTAGGGATAACAACTTTTGAAGTTGATATGAAAACAATGGCAGAAACAGCAGTTGACGTTATACTTAAAAAAGTTCGTAAAGTTGACTATAAACCAGCAAGAAGAGTTATATGTGGGAAAATAGTTATAAAAGACACAGTTAAAGAATTAAAAAAATAATTACAAGATAATTCATAACACTTG
>JAQSXU010000306.1 GCA_029256485.1 Clostridiaceae bacterium | reverse complement strand
ACAGAAAATATCATAAGTAAACGCGACCAGTTTACTGATCGCGTTAGTCAATATTTTTATTTATTTCCTCTGTCTACTTGACAGGAGTCGGTTCATTTTGCTCTCAGCTCTGGATTTATTGATTTAGTTTTTAGTGTTGGTGGATTCCTAACCCGAATGGCGTTTTCATCATAGTTTAGTGGGAATAGCCATGGTTTGGTCGGAATTGCAAACGCTTATTGTTTACTTACAAACTTCTTAACTAGCTTCACCAAAGTTTCCACATGCCTTGAGGTAGTGAAAGATATATACTTTACCAGATTACATAGCAATCTCTACTTCATTAGATTTCTTTAAATAAAATTTAACTAGCATTCCCTATTATTATCGAACTCAATAATAGCATCATTAGTGATTTCCCATATATAATCACTTATCTCAAAATCATCAAGACTATCAATATCTATATTATATAGACAATACTTTTCTATTGTTTTCCTAATTGCATCTTTAGCTAATTCTATATCAAAATTCTCTGACATATTATCTAATACCCCTTGAGTTATATCAGAATAATCATATTCATCATCCTTATTGTAGTATTCGAATTCATCTTCTATATAATTTTCAATATTATCTTGTATCCATGAATCCTTTACATTAGTACCAATATCTATTAATGCACTTTCTATTTTTTCCTGAATAAAATCATCAAGTTTTTTAAAATCAATCCCTTTTTCGTCTTTTTGTATTGTTAATTCTATCAATATCCAAATACTATCTGGATTAGATTGTTCATATAATTCCATTATAAACTTATCATTATTTAATATTTCACTAAAATCATAATTTAGTTTTAGAACATTTAGAACAATATCTGAACAATGAAAAAATAATGATGCCCCGTATTCTAAAACACTTTTCAAAACTTCTGTAACTATTTCTTGATGTTCTTCATCATCAATATTAAATTCATATAAATATTTTAAATATTGCAATAATATATTATTGGTAAATTTTATAGGTTTTCCATCATCTAATTTATACGTAACTGCTAATACCTTAAAATTAAAAATACTAGGTAGATATGAACCTTCTTTTATAGTAAGTAATTCCTCTACTTTTTTATCATCTAATTTTACTACTTGTTCTAAATAAATAGCTGTATTTATAATATCGTTCTCATCCGAAATAGATATTTTATTTTCTAAATATTCGATTAGTGACGGATGAATAAATTGTATTTGATTGTTATCATAATATACTAAAGAGTCAATATGCTCATGAATTTCATTTAATGAATTATCAATAGCTATATTCTGTTTATTTATGTAATTCTTATAACACTCATCAACTATATCCTGTTCTATGAAATTATCTGACAAAGAATAAAGTATCTTTAGGTACTTTTGTGAAAATTCATCTAAAGCTTTATATTCTTTTTCCCAAATCTCCTCTGGATGATTCAAATATCTAAAAAATATACTTTGATATTCTAACACATCTACATTGCAACATTCTTTAGCTGCTGTTTTAATAATCAGCGGAGTAAAATTTTGATGATTAATAATATCTTCACAAATTTTTTTGTTCCACTTTTTTTCATTAATCAATTTTAGTATTTTATCAAAAATATTATTTTTCTTACAGTATTTGCGAAATACTTCCACCTTGTCTTGAATATTCTCCCAATATTCTAAATCTATTATCTTACAATTCTGATTTACTAAGTTATATACTTTTTTACTATAAACTTTTGCATCTTGAAAAATAGTTTTGCGTGTATTAAAAATAAATTTTTTCTCATCACAATATTCAATGTTTTTTAAAATTTTTTCTAATTCATAAAAATAACTTTCTGATTTATTTAATTTTATATTTCCTAAAAAATCATCGAAAATTAAAACTTCTTTTTCTTCAATATTTTGATCTATCAATGCAAAAATCTTCTGAATATCATTTTCGTTAGGTGATTCAATAAATCTAAATTTATAACCATAATTTTCAATAAAATAATTAGCAGCCATAATTGATGTATCAGTTTTTCCAATTCCAGAACACCCAATGAACATTACAGCGTTTGAATTGCCCAACTCATTTACAGCCTTTTTATATTGTGAAATTTCAACAAAATATTTTTTTAATTTATTTATTTTTTTGATAATAAATGATGATTGGTACTTTTTAGATGTATCAGAACTTTCATAATACTTTATTTCATTATTTATTATGTTATAAATATTACCGGAAATTAAAGTATTATTATCCCTCATTTTATTATCTCTTATGTGGTGTTCCATTGAAATTTCCTCCCACAATTGTGTTATTATCTCTCATTTTATTTTTTTCAATTGCATTTTGCTTTGAACTTATATGCTGACTTATTTTTACTACTTTACTTGTAGCAAATATAGTCACAGCTAAACCAATAATTGAGCATATACCCGAAATAATATTAAAAACTTCCATTACGTACTTCCCCTATATATTATATTAAAATTTTTATCTCTGTAAATAATTCAAATCTCCAACAATATAGATATATTATACCATATTATGTTTATTTTTAACATTTATTATAATTTCATGTTATATTGTTTTCTGATTTTAATACTAAATTACCTTTTCAATTCTCATCCCATTCTTCAATATAAAAACTAAATGCTTTGATTCAAGAACCTCAATTTTATTAATCAACGCATTTATTATTCAAAATATTAACACCTTATATTAATTTATTTTTTTAATTAAATAAATAGAGCATTCTCTCCCTTGTGTATTTTAGCAATCCTTTTATGTTAGCAAATTACATTAACTAAATCATCAGTATCCTTAAGCTGATCCTTCACAAATACATGCTATATATATCCTTTCAACACCATAATCATACCTCATCAATTCTGCCAGAAATAATAGCGTTTTTAAAATCAATATATGATTCATAAGCTGGTGTAGTTCCTTTTTAAAATCAATATATGATTCATAAGCTGGTGTAGTTCCTTGCAAATAGCCACTTTGATAAGCTTCACTTTTTTTAATATCATTTCTCTTCAATATTTTAGAAAGTTTTTCAACGTTTATACCACTTTTATTTCTGACAATATAAATATCGTCACTTCTTTCAAATTCATCTAATAGCTGCGAATAGTGTGTTGAGAATATTATAGTTGCACCTTTATGATTAATTTTTTCATTCATAAAGAGTCGGATTAATGTTGAAACAATTTCTCTATTAAAATGATTTTCCAATTCGTCAACAATCAGATATCCGCCATTATTAAAAGCTAACATGGCATTTAAAAATACATTTATTCCCTTTATTGTTCCAGAAGATAAGTAATTATTCAATTCCACTGGATCATATAAAATAATTTCTTCCTTTTCTTTGAATTTTAATCTTATTTCTAATTTTTTATTATCATGTTTTAAATTTAAATACTCAATGCTAGGATCTAAAAAAGTTATTAATTGAGGTGGAAATTCTCTAGTAAAAGTAATTTGGTTTGTATTAGTCAAGTTTATAATATCTCTAATATAAAAGTGTGAATTATGTTTTTTATTTAAAGAAATAATGATACTAACATCTTCCATCAAAAATTCTTCATCCGCATTTCTTATTTGAACTGGATTCAATTTATTAAATTCAAAAAGGCTTTTTTTAGTTTTTACTGCACTTAAGCTTTTTCTCCAAAGTTTCTCTTCTTTAATTATATATTTATTTTCACCATCTTGAGATTTGTCATCTATTTTCACAACAGTTTGTAATTTGTTTATATAATTTTCTTCTGAATAGAAATATGTCTCAAATATCACTTCATCTTCATAATTTATTCCATTTAAAATATCGTTGTAAACAATTTTGTTGATTGGTTCATTATTTAACATATTAATCACAAAAGATATAACCTTTAAAATAGATGTTTTCCCTGACGCATTAATTCCTATTAAAGCAATAACATTATTAATATAAATATTAGAAAACAATTTGTATAACATTTCATTTTTTTCAGGACCAACACGTTGTTCAGCAAAAAAGTCTATTTCGAGTTCTTCTGTAAAAAGTTTTAAACCTCTAATTTTGATTTTTAGTAATTTCATCTTTGCCTCATAAAATCGCTATTTTTGTTTTTATATTATATATACTATATTATATTGCCTGCTTATTCAATATTTATTCAAAATAAAAACGCATTTATCGTTTTTATTTTAGATATCTCTAAAATTCGGCAAGTAATTTTAAAAAACAAAATTTCTTTATTATTAATAGCTCAACTTTCTCAGAATAGAAGCGCTGACTATACAAAACTTCAATAAGTGTATCAATTATTAAATCACTAATTTACTTTCAAAATAAAATACCCTAGTATCAATAATTACATCTACTTTATCTCTTTCACTCTACCAACAATACCATTATCAAGCATCACTTTTATACCATGATGATGCTCTGATGAATTGGTAAGTATCTTTGCCACTATTCCTTCTGTTAATTTTCCTGTACATTGATCTTGCTTTTGAACAACTAGAACTGTTGCTCCTATTTTAATATTACTTCTATTTGTTCCGTTCATTTCAATTTCCTCCCATCTATGCTTAATATTTATCTTATTTTACCCTAAACTAATTATTATTTAAATCTTTCACATAATAATTTTTACGTTTGAGCAGTTAATCTATTAAACAATTTCACAAAACCATTAATTCTGAGTAAGAGTTAGACCGCCTAAAGCAAAAATCCCCCAAAATTGACGTCTTGGGGAACATAAAACACACTATGAAATTTTCTTAAAAACCTCGAAACCATTTGATATTAGCAATTGTTATAAGGAACACATACCTCAGGCAAGCTTCGGTATGCGGGCTTTCACACTAAATTCAATCTGCGCTTGCTTGATTTCATTAAGTGCTTAACAACCGTCTCAACGTGCCTTGATGATACAAAAAAGATGTCAAATTTCTTGGCAGACATTACTATCAACAGAGTATTCGTATAGAATGTTTCCAAAACAATCATAGTAAGTGATTCTCTCAACGTCTGCTTCAAAACATTTCCATATTTCATAAAAAAACTGAGTGCAATATATTTCTCTTTTTAGTTTTTCATCATCATGTTCCTCATTCAAGCCTCCAATTATATAACGGCGAATTGCAATTGTTTTAGGTATGTGGGATAATAATGTCAAACATAGTTAGAAAAAAAGGGGTGAATAAATTATGGCAAAATATGTAGACGGATTTGTGCTTGTAGTGCCCAAAAACAAAACTGAGGAATACAAGAAAATGGCAGAAAGTGGCCGTGATACGTGGATGAAGTGTGGTGCACTTGAATACTATGAATGTCGTGGTGATGACCTTGTCCCACAGGGAATGGGTGGTGAGAAAGCGCGTGCATTTACTGAAATGACTGGAGCAACAAGTAGTGATACCGTTTGGTTTTCTTTTATAGTCTTTAAATCCAAAGAACATCGAGATGAGGTCAATGCTAAAGTAATGGAAGAAATGAATAAGCAGATGGAAGGATATGAAGACATGTCGATGCCTTTTGACATGAAGCAAATGGCTTATGGCGGTTTTCAAGTTGAAGTCGAAGGCTAGAGACAAGATGTTAAGTCATGAAGCCGCTCTCAGCAATGAGGGCGGCTTTTATTAATTAAGCTGTGAAAATGATGTTTAACTTGTATATTAGACACTAAAATATCAAAATATATTTTAGTATTTATTTCCGACATAGTAGCACGCAACACTCCACGTGAGGCGTTTGTTAAAACGAAATCTTATACCAAAGCAATAAATTTACCACCATCTTAAATAAAATGGTGGCAAAACAGTGGCAAATACTTATATTTTTTTATTAAAACATGCTCTAAACCGCTTTATTGCTTAATTATCTTAACAACCGTCTCAACATGAGGCGTATTAGGGAACATGTCTTTCACCTTAGTCTGAACCACCTTATATCCTTTTTCAGTTAATACCTTTAAATCATTAACTAAGGTCTTTGGATTACAAGAAACATAAATTATTTCAGGTGCATTGAATTTAATTACGTAATCTAAAGCCTTAGGATGCACTCCTGTTCTTGGTGGGTCTAGAATTATTATTTCTGGTTTATCTTTTACTGTTTTAATTATTTCAGCTACATCTCCTGCTAAGAATTCACAATTATTTAGTCCATTTAACTTAGCATTTTCTTTTGCAGCCTCAACTGCTTCTTCTATAAGCTCTATTCCTACGACTTTTTTAGCATTTGGTGCTACTATTTGGCCTATAGTTCCAGTACCACAATAAAGGTCAAATACAACTTTATCTTGGCTATCTCCCATAAAATCTTTAACTATTGAATAAAGACTT
>JAQSXU010000080.1 GCA_029256485.1 Clostridiaceae bacterium | reverse complement strand
GCGGGCTTTAAAACCCGTACCGGTTCGATTCCGGTCTTCAGCACCAAATATCGCGGGGTGGAGCAGTTGGTAGCTCGTCGGGCTCATAACCCGAAGGTCATAGGTTCAAGTCCTATCCCCGCAACCATTTATTTTTGTGGCGGAATAGCTCAGCTGGCTAGAGCATTCGGTTCATACCCGAAGTGTCGTAGGTTCAAGTCCTATTTCCGCTACCATATATTTATAATAATGTGCTGGAGTGGCGGAACTGGCAGACGCACAGGACTTAAAATCCTGCGGGCTTTAAAACCCGTACCGGTTCGATTCCGGTCTTCAGCACCCGGGGTGGAGCAGTTGGTAGCTCGTCGGGCTCATAACCCGAAGGTCATAGGTTCAAGTCCTATCCCCGCAACCATTTGTTTTTTGGCGGAATAGCTCAGTTGGCTAGAGCATTCGGTTCATACCCGAAGTGTCGTAGGTTCAAGTCCTATTTCCGCTACCAATAATGAAACCCATGATTTTGAATCATGGGTTTTTTGTTATTAATAAGTTAATAAAGCAACATAAAATGATAAATAAATACTATATACAAAACAGACAGTTTATTTTTTATCTTATACGCAATAATAAGCACTTTAAATAAATGTATATTGTCTAAATAAAAACAAACAAAAAAATATTAGATATAAATGTCCTAAAATAAATTTAGATATCACACACTAAATGACAATATATTCCAGAACCGTTTGGTATAATGATTACAGTAAGTTTAAAGGTGGTGTGGTTAATGCAGTATGGGGCAGAGATATTTCCTTACAAAAGGACAAGCAGTTTAAACAATCAGGAAAGTAAAGGCAAAAGTATTGATAAAAATCTTATATTAGCCTATGCATTTTATTTTGTTGGGGCTTTTTTAACAAGCAGAGTACTTTTAATTAATTTGATGGCACCCTTTGGGGTAGCGTTTTTAATTGCAGTAATATCAAGGGAAAAAAGTATAGAAAGTATAGTAGCTGGATGCGGCACATTGATAGGTTATGCCAGTATATATAACTCGGCTAAAAATATAGAAGTTTATTTTGTTATTTGCGGCGCTTTAGTTGCATTAGAATATGTATTAGCAAAATCAGATAAGAAAGTTAAGCTCATAGGAGGTTTTCTTGCAATATTCATTATATTTAATGTATATAAACTTACTATAAATGGGTTAGGATTTGGAACTACTTTTTTAACGTCTTTTTTTGAAACCGTAAGTATTTTCCCAATATATTATATTATTAATTATTCAATAATATGTTTCGGAGAATTTAAAACCAGACATTTATTTTCAAATGAAGAAATAATAAGCATGTCCATTACTACTGCATTAATTATGGCAGGTACATGGGGATTTAATTTATTTGGAGTTTCTATTAGAAATATAATTGCATTATGTTTTGTGCTGGTAATGGGGAATACAAAAGGAAGCACTGCAGCTGCAGCTAGCGGGGTTGCTGTGGGAACTATAATGGGAATATCCTCATCAAACATGGTTACATTTGTTGGGGTGTATGGACTTTGCGGTTTAATAAGCGGTATTTTTAAAGAAACAGGTAAATGGGTTTGTGGAGTATCTTATATAATTGCATTTACTATTTTAAAATTATACTCAAGTATTGGGGTCCAGTTTAAGATAGCAGAAGTGATGGTAAGCTGTATTATATTTTATTTAATTCCATATAAAATATTGAATAAACTAGAATCGGAAATAAACTGTGAAATAAAGGTTGAAAACCAAAGCCAAAATTATGTAGTAAAATTAAAAGATATGCTCTCAGATAAATTAGTACAATTTTCAGATGTATTAGTTAATGTATCAAGTGTATTAAAGAAGTTGTCTGATAATGATAAATTAGCAATGAAAAGTAAGAGCAGCGGGCTAATAGACAACTTAGCAGATAGAGTTTGTTCTAATTGCAATATGAGGAGTATATGTTGGAAGAGAGAGGCTTACTATACTTATAGTGCAGTTGGGGAGCTTATAAGAAACTACCAGGACAATAACAAGACTCTGCCGGGAGAATTGGAAAGAAAGTGTATTAAAAAAGATGCATTGATAAAAAACACAGAAGAAATTGTAAACAAATATGTAATAAACGAAATGTGGAGAAAAAGATTGGGACAAAGCAGAGAATTGCTGTCAGTACAAATTGACAACATAGCAAATTCTGTCAGTGAAATAATTAGTGGGTTTAATGATAACATAAAAATTGATCCGGAAATTGAAAATAATATTAGAAGAGCCTTAAATAAAAATAAAATATTATATAAAGACGTATTTTGTTTTTATAATAAAATTGATAAACTGATAGTTCAAATGTCTATGGAAGCATGCGGAGGGAAACAAATATGCATAAAAAGTATTTTACCGTTAATCAATATGGCTACAGGTAAATGCATGTGTACAAGCGATGATGGCTGCGAAATAGATAAATATACTAACTGCTGTAAAATAAATTTTGAAGAGACACCTAAATTTCATATAGCCTCTTATGTTTCCAGAACTGCTAAAGATGGAGAAAAATACAATGGAGACAGTTATAAATTTGAGAAAATAAAAAATGGAGAATATATAACTATGTTAAGTGATGGCATGGGATCTGGACCTACAGCTGGAAAAGAAAGTACAGCCGCGGTTGAACTAATTACAGAGTTTGTAAAAGCAGAATTTAGAACAACGTCTGCTATAAACATTGTAAATTCTATAATGTCAATAAAATTTTCTGAGGAAGAGAAGTTTTCAACAGTAGATTTCAGCATTGTTAATTTATATAGCGGAGAAGTAAGTTTTTTGAAAGTTGGGGCTGTAGCAAGTTTTATAAAAAGAGGGAGAAATGTGGAGATTATTAAATCAAAAACACTGCCAATAGGTGTGCTGGATAAGCCTGATGTGGACATAATAAATAAGAAGGTTGAAAATGGTGATATTATAGTAATGTTAAGTGATGGAGTATTAGACTATGATAATTCATCAATAGGAAAGGTAGATTGGATTGTTGATTATTTAAAAAATACCAATCTTACCAATCCAAATGACATAAGTAACGAAATAATTGTTAAAGCTAAGGAGCTTAGCGGTGGAAAGGTTAAGGATGATATGACTGTAGTAGTAGAAAAGGTATATAGTCTGTATGAGTAATTTTTAGATACAAAGTCTATTAATAGTTGAGGATTGCTGGCAAAGTTAAACCTTATGCAGTGATTCTCAACTATTTGTTGTTTTACACAATAATCTATTATAATATTATATATAGATATAAATTTAATTAGGAAGTGTTGATGTGATACATAAAGTTAAGCAAATAATAGAAGAGTATAATATGATATCACCTGGTGATAAAATCATAGTAGGTGTATCTGGAGGACCAGATTCTATATGTCTTTTACATGTTTTAAATGAAATTAGTAATGAATTACATATAAATATAGCTGCAGTACATATAAATCACTGTTTAAGGGGAAAAGATGCTGATGAAGATGAAGCTTATGTTAAAGAATTTTGCAAGAAAATAAATATTGAATTTTATAGCAAAAGAATTGATATAAATAAATTAAGCGAGAGCTTGAACATATCATGTGAAACCGCAGGAAGAAAAGCTAGATATGATTTTTTTGATGAAATTATGAAAAAGACTGAAGCAAATAAAATAGCCATAGCACACAATGCAAATGACGTGGCTGAAACAATATTAATGAGGATTATGAGGGGAACTGGCTTAGAAGGACTCATAGGAATAAAGCCAGTTAGAGAAAATATTTATATAAGACCCCTTATAAATACTACAAGGGAAGAAATTGAAAATTATTGTAAGGAAAATAATTTAGAACCTAGAATTGATAAGACAAACTTACAAAATATTTATTCAAGAAATAAGATTAGGTTGGAACTTATACCATATATTCGTGCAAATTTTAATAATGATATAGTTAATGTTTTAAACAGAATGTCTAATAATGTTGCTTCAGATAATGATTTTTTATTGAAAATTTCTCACGAAAAGTACGAAAAGTATTGTGATAACAGAAAAGAAAAGGTTATAATATCTAGGGAAGCTTTTTCTGAACATGAGGCTATACTAAGTAGAATAATACGAGAATCTTTATATCATGTTAATGGCAATTTAAATAATTTTGATAAAATGCACATAATGCAAATAATAAAGCTTCAGAAACAATCCACAGGAAAAATAATTATACTCCCAAATGATATTATGGTAATAAATAATTATGGATGCATAGAAGTTAAAAAGAGGAAGGAATACGATGACTATAATCTAAATAAGGTCTTTAGCATTAGTGAAGGTAAAAATGTTCTTTCTGATTTAACCTTAAAGATTACCACTAATATTATTGAAAGTAATAATTTTCAGCTTTCTTTAACGGGAAAAAGTGATTATATAAAATACTTTGACTACGATAAAATTAAAAATAATATAAATATAAGATATAGACGGGAAGGAGATAGATTTTCTCCTCTTGGAATGAATGGGTCAAGAAAATTAAAAGATATATTTATAGATATGAAGATACCAAAAGAAGAAAGAAATAAAATTCCATTACTTTGTTCAGGAGAGGATATAGCTTGGATTATAGGCTATAGGATAAGTGAAAAGTTTAAAATTGATTCAAATACAAAAAAAATAATGGAAATTAACATTGAAAGAGAGGAAAATATATGAGAGAGGACATCAAAGAAGTTCTTTATACTGAGGAGGAAATAAGACTAAAAATAAAGGAAATTGGCAAACTTATATCAAAGGACTACAACGGTAAAGATTTAATGCTTATTGGTGTTTTAAAAGGATCGGTAGTTTTTATGGCTGATTTAATGAAAGAAATAACCATACCTTGCACAATGGACTTTATGGCAGTTTCAAGTTATGGGAATTCCACTAAAACGACAGGTGTAGTTAGAATATTAAAGGATTTGGACTTTGAAATAGAAGGTAAGGATATTTTAATTGTAGAAGACATTATAGATTCTGGAATTACTTTAAAATATTTAGTTGACTATTTAAAAGGCAGGAAACCTGCTAGCCTAGAAATTGCCTGCTTATTAAATAAACCTGAGAGAAGGAAAGTAGAATTAAATGCAAAGTATATGGGATTCACTGTGCCAGATTACTTCTTAGTGGGATATGGATTGGATTATGCAGAAAAGTATAGGAACCTTCCATATATAGGCATTCTTAAAGAAGAAATTTACAATTAATTAAAAACAATTTATTGTATAACCATTTTCATTATGATACAATTTTACAATATAAACTAGAAAGAGAGGGGGGCCTAGTATGAAAAAATTTTCAAGTGCAACGGCCTGGGTTATAGTATTTGTGTTGGTAATTTTAGCGGCTACAATGCTTGTTAGAACAAATCAAAACACATCTACAATTAATTTTAATGAATTTCAAAAGTCTTGGATAGATAACAAAGTAAGCAGTATAGAGATAAGAGAAGATAAAATGACTGTGGATGGAACTTTAAAAGATGGTACAAATTTTGAAACTATAGTTCCTTCTGAAAGGTTGTTTCAATTTATTGGGGAGCACCCAAATAATGGATCCATTAAGGAAGTGTACGCAAAACCAGCATCAGTTCCAATGTGGGTACAATATTTACCAACCATTATACTTATGCTGATGTTAGTGGCGTTTTGGTTTATGTTTATGCAGCAGTCACAAGGCGGAGGCGGCAATAGAAATGTAATGAACTTCGGGAAAAGCAGGGCTAAAATGGCAACCCCGGATAAAAAGAAAGTTACATTTGGCGATGTTGCAGGAGCAGATGAAGAAAAAGCAGAAATAGCAGAAATAGTTGATTTTCTAAAATTGCCAAAGAGATATGTTGAAATGGGAGCTAGAATACCAAAAGGAGTTTTGCTAGTGGGACCTCCAGGAACAGGAAAAACTCTGTTGGCAAAAGCTATAGCAGGAGAGGCGGGAGTACCATTTTTCAGTATTTCAGGTTCTGATTTTGTAGAAATGTTTGTTGGTGTAGGTGCATCAAGGGTAAGAGACTTATTTGAACAGGCAAAGAAAAATTCTCCATGCTTGATTTTTATTGATGAAATTGATGCCGTAGGGAGACAAAGAGGTGCTGGACTTGGCGGCGGGCATGATGAAAGAGAGCAAACTCTTAATCAGTTACTTGTTGAAATGGATGGTTTCGGAGTTAATGAAGGAATCATTATGATAGCTGCAACAAATAGGCCAGACATACTTGACCCAGCACTTTTAAGAGCAGGTAGATTTGATAGACAAATCTTAGTTGGTGCACCAGATGTGAAGGGAAGAGAAGAAATACTTAAAGTCCATTCAAAGAATAAGCCTTTAGAAGAAGAAGTTAAATTGGATGTGCTGGCAAAGAGAACACCTGGTTTCACAGGGGCTGACCTGGAAAACTTAATGAATGAGGCAGCACTTTTAGCTGTTAGAAAAGATAAGAAACTTATTGGAATGGATGAACTTGAAGAAGCTGTAACAAGAGTTTTAGCAGGACCTGAAAAAAAGAGCAGAGTTATAGATGAAGAAGATAGGAAGTTAACCGCATACCACGAAGCAGGTCATGCTGTTGTTATGAAGTTATTACCCCATTCTGACCCTGTTCACCAAATAAGCATTATACCTAGAGGAATGGCTGGTGGATATACAATGCATCTTCCTGAGAGGGATAGATCTTATATGTCTAAATCTAGATTGGAAGATGAAATAGTAGGGCTTTTAGGTGGAAGAGTTGCAGAAAAATTAGTAATTGGAGATATAAGTACAGGAGCAAAAAGTGATATAGATAGAGCCACTACCATAGCAAGAAAAATGGTAATGGATTATGGCATGAGTGATGCACTTGGACCTATAGCATTTGGCTCTGGACATGATGAGGTGTTTTTAGGAAGGGACTTAGGGAAATCAAGAAATTATAGTGAAGAAGTGGCTAATAAAATTGATGAACAAATTAAAATATTAATAGATGAGAGCTATAATAAAGCCCTTGCCTTATTAACAGAAAATATCAATAAACTTCATGCAGTTGCCCAGGCACTGCTTGAAAAGGAGAAACTTGAGGCAGTTGAATTTGAAGAGATTTTTTCTGCAAGTTAATGTTCCTATTTATTTAATATGAAAAATGAATGATATTATAATAGAGTAAGGAAATTTTTAATTAAAATTCCTACTCTATTTTTTAACTTTGTATAGATTTTAAAGTAAATCTGCTATTTTAGCTTCTTAAAGCCAATAGAAACATTGGAGTTTTTAATTGATTAATAGCGATAACTAAATGAAATTATATAGCTGGGAAGGGGATTAATATGGAATTAGATCTTAGAGAGGGATTAAATTTAACTATGGAATTAAGGGTAACACAACACCAAACAGCCAAGGAATATGGTTCTGGCAGCTTAGATGTTTTTGCTACACCTGCAATGATATCACTAATGGAGAGTGTATCAAAGAATATAGTAGAAAGTCATTTGCCACAAGGATATACAACAGTTGGAATAGCTGTTGACGTAAAACACATTAAAGCAACTCCTGTTGGCAAGAAAGTTAAATGCAAATCTTCATTAGTTAAAATTGAAGGTAATAAATTATTTTTCGATGTTGAAGCTTGGGATGATAATGGCAAAATAGGGCATGGTTCGCATATAAGGTTTATAGTAAATTCAATGGAGTTTATGAAAAAAATTCAATAAAGCTTTTACTTGACAAAATTATTTTAGCTGATAAAATTGAAATTGTTAAAATGGAAACAAACTTAATGATAGAATGGCAGCTCTAAGTGCTGCTTTTTATTATGAATGGCACATATAAAGGGCGGTGTTTTTATGATTTTAGTACTTGATGTAGGAAATACTAATATTGTTTTAGGAATTTATAAAGACAGAGAGCTTATTGCAGACTGGAGATTATCTACTGATTCTAAAAGAACAGCAGATGAATATGGAATACAAGTTACTCAGCTTTTTCTCAATAGTAAGCTGGATCCATCAGATATTGAGGGAGTGATTATTTCATCCGTTGTTCCAAATATTATGTATTCATTGGAACATATGATTTACAAATATTTTGAGGTAGCACCTATTATTGTTGGACCAGGTGTAAGGACAGGAATTAATATAAAATATGATAATCCTAAAGAAGTTGGGGCAGATAGAATTGTTAATGCTGTTGCAGCTCATGAATTATACAAAAAACCATTAATTATAATAGATTTTGGAACTGCAACCACCTTTTGTGCAGTAACAGAAAAGGGAGATTATCTGGGTGGAACCATTTGCCCAGGCATAAAAATTTCCTCAGAAGCTTTATTTGAAAGAGCAGCAAAATTACCAAGAGTAGAATTGGTAAAACCAGATGTAGTAATCGGCAGAAATACTGTAATTAGTATGCAGGCAGGAATAATATATGGTTACATTGGGCAGGTTAATTATATTATTGAAAAGATGAAAAAAGAAATGAAGACTTATGGTGAAAAGGAGCCTTTTGTTGTGGCAACAGGAGGTCTTTCAAAATTAATCAGTGAGGAATGTAAAGCAATAAATGAGGTAAACAATACTCTCACTTTAGAAGGATTAATGTTTATATATGAAAAGAACAAAGAGCAGGTGTATTAATGAAAATTGGAGAAATACAGCTAGAAAGCAATGTGTTTTTAGCACCTATGGCTGGAGTAACAGATATAGCATTTAGGGAACTGTGTGAGGAACAAGGCTGTGGCTTAGCATATACTGAAATGGTAAGCTCAAAGGCACTTTTTTATGGTAGCGAAAATACAGAAAAGCTTACTGCTGTTGGAAAAAACGAAAATAAAATAGCAGTTCAAATATTTGGGAATGATCCAATAGTAATGGCAAAATCCTGTGATTATTTTAATGCAAATAATAAAATATTTATAATTGATATTAACATGGGATGCCCGGCTCCTAAGATAGTTAAAAATGGAGAAGGTTCTGCTCTGATGAGAAGCCCCAAACTAGCATATGAAATAGTAAAGTCAGTAAAGAAGGCTTCTAAAAAACCGGTTACTGTGAAATTCAGAAAAGGATTCGATGAATTACATATAAATGCTTTAGAGTTCTCAAAAATTATGGAGGAAGCAGGAGCTGATGCTATAACAATACATGGAAGAACTAGGGAGCAAATGTATTCAGGAAAAGCGGATTGGGATATAATTAGGGAAATTAAAGAAAGTGTAAAAATTCCTGTAATAGGCAATGGAGATGTATTTTCAGCTGAAGCAGCTATTGAAATGCTTAACTATACAAATTGTGATGGAATTATGGTAGCTAGAGGAGCTATGGGTAATCCGTGGATATTCAGGCAAATTAATGACAAGATAAATGGAGAAAATGTATACATCCCAAATCCAGAAGAAAAAATTGATATGTGTATAAGGCATTATAAAAAGTCAATAGAATATATTGGCGAGGAAAAAGCAGTGAGAGAAATGCGAAAACAAATTGTATGGTATATAAAAGGACTGAAAAATTGTACTGAAATTAAAAACATCATCAATTATGAAAACAGCAGTGATGATGTTATAAAAACACTTTTAGAATATAAAAGCGCTTTAGGAATAATTTGAGATTACTAAGGAGAGAGTTTTTATCCTATTTGATTTTTAGTTCAATTGGATAAAACTCCCTCTTAATTTTAATAAAAACATGTAATATTTCTATATAATTAATCATAATTTAATTAGTAAAATGAATAGGTTGACTTTATAATTAGGCTGTTATATAATTGCTTAAATGATTAGCTGGTATGTCAAATTTTATTAAATAGGGTAGCATTTGTATTAAATAATTTATTAGGAGATTAAAGGGGAGAAAAAAATGAACGATTCAAAGAAATACGTTATGACTTATGAAGGAGTAAAAAAATTAGAGAATGAATTAGAAGTTCTCAAGACAGTTAAGAGAAAAGAAATAACTGAAAAAATTAAGGTCGCTCTTTCTTTTGGGGATTTAAGCGAGAATTCAGAATATGATGAAGCAAAAAATGAACAAGCATTTATTGAGGGAAGAATATTACAACTTGAAAATATGTTAAAGAATGCTACTATAGTAGATGAAAGTGAAATTCCAAAAGATATAGTTGGGGTGGGTTCAAAAGTAAAGGTTAAAGATTATGACTTTGATGAAGAGGTTATATATTCCATAGTTGGCTCTGCAGAGGCAGACCCTGTAAATTATAAGATATCTAACGAGTCGCCTGTGGGAAAGGCACTAATAGGTAAAAAAGTAGGAGATATAGTAGAAGTTCCTGTCCCAGACGGAGTGAGTAAATTCGAAGTGCTAGAAGTACGTAGAGAGTAAAACGGAGGTATTAAGTAATGTCAAATGATGAAAACAATATTCAAAAACTAGAGCATGAATTTAATCAGCTAATTCAGGAAAGAAGACAAAAGTTTTCTGCTCTTCAAGCAGCTGGTAAGGATCCTTTTGATGTGTATAAGGTTGAAAGAACTCATACATCAGTACAAATTAAAGAAAACTATGATGAACTTGAAGGCAATACAGTTACTGTTGCTGGAAGATTAATGTCCAAAAGAGTACATGGTAAAGCCGGTTTCTCAGATTTGTATGATAGATATGGAAAAATACAGCTTTATATTAAAATTGACGATGTAGGAGAAGAAAAGTTAAAGGAATATAAAGCTTTTGACATTGGAGATTTGTTAAGTGTAACTGGTAGAGTATTTAAAACTAAAACTGGTGAAGTGTCACTGCACATAACAGAGTTTCAGCTAATTGCAAAATCATTAAAACCATTACCAGAAAAATGGCATGGATTAAAGGACCCTGATTTAAGATACAGACAAAGATATGTTGATTTGATAATGAATGAAAATGTAAGAGATACTTTTATGAAAAGAACGGCAATAATTAAAGCTATAAGAGAATTCCTTGATAACAGGGACTATCTTGAAGTTGAAACTCCAGTTTTATCACAAATTGCTGGAGGTGCTGCTGCAAAACCATTCATAACCCACCATAATTCATTGGATATTGACATGTACTTAAGAATTGCTACTGAATTATACTTAAAGAGACTTATTGTTGGTGGATTTGAAAAAGTATATGAAATTGGTAAAAACTTTAGAAATGAAGGAATTGACATAAGACATAATCCTGAATTTACAATGATAGAATTATACGAAGCTTTTGCTGATTATAATGATATGATGGAAATTACAGAGAACATGGTAGCTTATGCATGTGAAAAAGTATTGGGAACTACTAAAGTTACATATCAAGGTACAGAAATTGATTTCACACCACCATGGAGAAGAATAACTATGGTAGATGCAGTAAAAGAATATGCTGGCGTTGATTTCAATGAAATAAAAACAGATGAACAGGCAAGGGAAATAGCAAAAGAAAAAAATGTGCAGTTTAAAAAAGAGTTAAAGGATTGCTCAAAAGGTGATATATTAAATGGGCTATTTGAAGAATTTGCTGAGGAAAAAATGATACAACCTACATTTGTATGTGATTATCCAGTAGAAATTTCACCGTTGACTAAGAAGAAAAGAGGAAATCCAGATTTTACTGAGAGATTTGAAGGATTCATTTATGGTAGAGAATTGTGCAATGCATACTCAGAGTTAAATGATCCAATAGTTCAGAGAGACAGATTTGTTCAGCAGCTTAAGGAAAGAGAACTTGGTGATGATGAAGCATATATGATGGATGAAGATTTTCTTAATTCATTAGAAATTGGTATGCCTCCTACAGGGGGACTTGGTATTGGTATAGATAGATTAGTTATGTTATTAACAGATAGCTATTCCATAAGAGATGTACTTTTATTCCCTACTATGAAGTTAATTCAACAATAATAGTTATTAAAATATGATGCTTGCATAAGACCAGCTAAGTAAGCTGGTCTTAATTCTTAGTGAAAATAAAAAAATATCTTGCAAAAAGAAAAATAATTGATATAATATATTATGTAAGTTGTTCCGCGATAGCTCAACGGTGGAGCATTCGGCTGTTAACCGAAGGGTTGAAGGTTCGAATCCTTTTCGCGGAGCCATTTTATTTTTTTGAAAGTAGTTGACATTACCTATTTCTTTGGTAAAATATAAATAAATATATATGTCATAATGATAAAGAAAAGTAAAAATATTTACTTTCAAAGAGAAGCCAAGTTTGGTGGAATTGGCTAAAGTGATATTTTGAAGGTGCTTTTGAATGATGTTGTCAGAGCAGGGCTATTGCCAAAAAGGGTGGAACCGCGGATTTAATTCGTCCCTTATGGTAAGGGCTTTTTTTATACCCTAAAATATATAATTAAGGAGGAATTGTCATGACTGTAAACAAGACAATGGAGAAAATTGTAGCTTTAGCTAAAAATAGAGGCTTTGTATTCCCTGGTTCAGAGATATACGGAGGGTTAGCAAACTCATGGGACTATGGGCCTTTAGGCGTAGAATTTAAAAATAACGTAAAGAGAGCTTGGTGGAGAAAGTTTGTTCAAGAAAGCCAGCATAATGTAGGGGTTGATTGTGCAATCCTGATGAATAGTGAAGTTTGGGTTGCTTCAGGACATGTAGGCGGATTCTCAGATCCTCTAATGGATTGCAAGGACTGCAAAGCTAGATTTAGAGCTGATAAATTGGTAGAGGACCATATGACACAAAATGGGGCAGAAGTTGCCAGTGCTGATGGCTGGAGCAATGAGGAACTAAAGAATTACATAGAAAAGAATAATATAACATGTCCTAAGTGTGGAAAGAAGAATTTCACAGACATAAGGAAGTTCAACTTGATGTTTAAGACATTCCAGGGAGTTACTGAAGATGCAAAATCAGAGCTATATTTAAGGCCAGAAACAGCTCAAGGTATATTTGTAAATTTTAAAAATGTTCAAAGAGCTTCTAGAAAGAAAGTTCCTTTTGGCATAGCACAAATAGGAAAGTCATTTAGAAATGAAATTACACCTGGGAATTTTACATTTAGAACAAGGGAATTTGAACAGATGGAATTGGAGTTTTTCTGCAAACCTGGGACAGATTTAGAGTGGTTTAAATATTGGAAGGATTTCTGCTGGAACTTCTTAATGGGTTTAGGAATGAATAAGGATTGCTTAAGATTTAGAGATCACGAAAAGGAAGAACTATCTTTTTACAGCAATGCTACTTCTGATGTTGAATATTTATTCCCATTTGGTTGGGGAGAACTATGGGGAATTGCTGACAGAACAGATTATGACCTAAAAAAACACTCAGAACATTCTGGAGAGGAGCTTAGTTATCTAGATCCAACAACACATGAAAAATATGTACCATATTGTATTGAGCCTTCACTTGGTGCTGACAGAGTAGCATTGGCATTTTTGGTTGACGCTTATGACGAAGAGGAAATCGCAGAAGGCGATATAAGAACAGTACTACATCTACATCCAGCCTTAGCGCCATTCAAAGCTGCCGTATTGCCATTAACAAAGAAGTTATCTGAAAAGGCAGGAGAAGTATATGCTTTATTAAGAAAGAACTTTAATGTTGACTATGATGAAGCTGGAAGTATAGGTAAAAGATATAGAAGAGAAGATGAAATAGGAACACCATATTGCATCACAGTTGACTTTGATACATTAGAGGATAACACAGTTACTATTAGAGATAGAGATACTATGGAACAGTTCAGAATAAATATTAACGAGCTAAATAAGTTCATAAGTGAAAAGGTTGAGTTTTAACAAATTGGTTTATATGACTTAAAATTAAAAACAAGGACTGGCAATATTCTGCTGATTCTTGTTTTTTATAAATTAGTTTAAAAAATAAAAAAACACCGGATGCTCGGGCATCCGGTTTAAATAGGGTTTAATCATGGGGATATGTTATATGTTCAATTAAAACTTGGGGAATTATATTAATGTTTCCTTACGGCACAATATTAGTATAACATAACTATCATATATTTCAATAGCATTATATAAAGTTGTTAAATTAAATATATTCTCACAATTTCGACTAAATTTGATATAATTTTTTGATTATAATTCGAATTTATGGACAAGAATATAAATGCGTTACCAATTATAACCATTAGTGTATAAATAGAATTATAGTGATATAATTAATTTCATAAGGAAGCATTAAAAGTAGTATTATATTTTGGAGGTTAACAATGAACAAAAGTTTTGACCAGTTTAAGGAGTTTATAAGGGGAAAGAATACCGCTGTAGTAGGGATAGGTATAAGCAATATACCATTAATTAATTACTTAGTAAGTTTAGGAGCTCATGTTACAGCATTTGATAAAAAAAGTTTTGAGCAATTAGGACAAACAGCTGAGGAATTTGAAAATAAAGGCGTAAGACTTGTCCTAGGGCCTGATTATTTAAATAAATTAACGGGTTATCAGGTTATTTTTAAAACACCTTCTATGAGAATTGATAGCGAGGAATTTGCTAATGCAAAACGTGAGGGAGCATATATTACTTCTGAGATGGAGGAGTTTGTAAAATATTGCCCAGCAAAGCTATATGGTGTTACAGGCAGTGATGGAAAGACTACCACTACGACTATAATATCTAAAATGCTTAAACAACAGGGATATAAAACTTGGGTTGGTGGCAATATTGGGAATCCACTATTTTCACAAATAGAAGAAATAAATGAAAATGATAGGGTTGTATTAGAACTATCAAGTTTTCAATTAATGACTATGGATGCCTCGCCTGAAGTTTCTGTAGTTACTAATTTAAGCCCAAATCATTTAGACATGCATAAAAGTATGGAAGAATATATAAATGCTAAAAAAAATATATATAAATATCAACAAAAGGAGAATTTGCTGATATTAAATGAAGATAACAACATCACGAATAACATGGAAGCAGACTCTAAAGGAAAAGTAATGAAGTTTAGCAGAAATAAGATAGTAGAAAACGGCGCATACTATAAAGATGGGGTGTTGTATTTATTAAATAAAGAGATATGTAAATATGAAGATATAGTTCTTAAAGGTATGCATAATGTTGAAAACTACCTAGCAGCTTTTTGTGCTGTAAGTGATGATGTGAGCATAGAAAATATGAAAGAGGTGGCCCTATCATTTAATGGAGTAGAGCATAGAAATGAATTTGTGAGAGAGCTTAATGGAGTAAAATATTACAATGATTCAATTGGTACTAGTCCAACAAGAACAATAGCAACAATATCTGTTTATGATAAGCCAGTTATACTGATTGCCGGTGGTTATGATAAGCATATTCCATTTGAACCTCTAGCAGAGAAGGGTTACGAAAATATAAAGATTTTAATATTACTTGGACTTACTAAGGATAAAATAAAAGCAGCTTTTGATAAATTGAAGGAAAGCAAAAATATTGAAGTACCGATTATTATTGTTAATTCCTTAGAAGAAGCAGTTCTTAAAGCTAAAAGCTTGGCTGTTGATGGCGATACAGTTATACTTTCTCCAGCCTGCGCAAGTTTTGATATGTTTCCTAATTTTGAGGCACGGGGTAATAGATTTAAAAGTATAGTCAATGATTTATAATAATTCTAAAGTTAAAAACTTAAATATGAAATACGAGATAATGAAGATTTTCAGTTCGCTGAAAATCTTCATTTAATTTTTGCTGCGACATTGAACTTGTTTAAGTTGAGAGCTAAATTAAGCAGTTTGCTTCAATAATCATAGGAAATTATATTGCCCTTATGGGTGTTATATAATTTCAAAAGTCTAATACTTTACCTGGTGTATCAATATGCGGATTGGTGAGTATATATTAGCATAGCAAAGAATTTATATTATAAACTGTATTTTTTATAAGTAACATTATATATAATGGGGTATAAACGTGTTAATATGTACAAGTCGTCTGTTAAGAGTTCATGGACAGCATAGTTATTCACAGGAAAAATTAAATTGAATTAAATTTATAATTCTTGTTGACAATGCAAAAGTAACATGATAAGATATAAAAGCTGTCGGATGACAGACATGATCTTTGAAAATTAAACAGAGAAGATAACAGGTAAAAACTTGTTAAATAAACCAGCAATTCTTTTATAGAGTATAAAGTAATGAGC
>JAQSXU010000305.1 GCA_029256485.1 Clostridiaceae bacterium | reverse complement strand
ATATGTGAAGGGAGGAAATCTATTGAAGTACTTTTTTGGTTTCTCATGGAGGGGTTTTATAGTGTTTTTACTGCCAATGATACCAAATCTATTTTATTTTCTAATTCCAAGATCCGGTGAATCAGTAATATATACAAACAGCCATTTAGTTTTAGATGTTTTGGAGCACGGAAGCCAGGCAATATTTATCTCTCTTATTATATTTGTTATGAGAAAACAAACTCCTGAATTGCTATGTACCTATACAATTGGTATGTTAATTGTTCTTATTTTTTATTATGTGCTGTGGATATTTTATTTTACTGGCAGAGCTAATTTGGCTATTCTTTTGGGAATGGCCGTTCTTCCAGTGATATATTTTCTATTGGCGGAGATTTGGCTCTATAATTATCTAGCTATTATACCAACAGTAATTTTTGGTATTGTGCATGTCATTATTACTTATATTGATTTTCACCCAAATATTAAAAATCAAGGGGAAATATAAATGAAAAAAAGAAGTCTATTTGTTATAGGCGATAGTGTCTCAATACATTATGGACCTTTCCTTAAGAAAATAGTAGAATACAAATTTAATTATGATAGAAAAAGAGGTATAGAACAGGCTCTGGAGGATTTGGACACACCAGTGGGAGCTAATGCAGGAGATAGTAAAATGGTTCTGCAGTACCTTCAAGAAGAATATTATAAAAATACCAAATACGATATTTTGATTATTAATTGTGGCTTACATGATGTACGCGTAGATAGATTTTCAAATAAGATACAAGTTGAGTTAAAGGAATATGAGATGAATTTAGCTAATATAATTGAAATATCAAAAAGTATGGCAAATAAAACTATATGGATTGGCTTAACACCTGTTATTGATGAAATTCATAATTCAAGAAAAGAAGGATTTTTAAGATATAACCAGGATGTAATAAAATATAATATGGCTGCTAAGGAAATAATGAGAGAAAACAAAATACCATGTATAGATATGTATAATTTCACAAGGTCATTAGGTGATGATGTTTATTTAGACCATGTGCATTTCAAAGATGAAATTAGAAAACTGCAGGCAGCATTTATTGCTGGCTATCTAAATTCCATTTAATAAGTGTGAAGCTGGATTCTGGAATAATTATTATGGAGAAAATATATGCAGTAATAAAATATCAAGAAAAAGATGGAGTTTTAAAGGAAGAGAAAATAAAGCTAAATGTAGTTACCAGTATATCATCAGATAGTGGACAGATAAATGTATCAGAAAGCTAAAAGATATGGTCATGGAATAATAAAATGGGGGATAGAGAATATGGTCTATATGGACAAGAAGCAAATAAACAGGTCTAAAATTAGACTGCTCCTGGGGAAAGCGTATTATTCAGCAAAAAGGCATAAGCAATGGTACTTTAGCAGGAGGATTTATGCAAAGATTATGGTTAAAGAAAAATATCCTTATAGCATTTTTAAGCATAGTACACCTCTTATTAGAAAACTTAAGGATGTGGATATGCAGCTGCAATATAATAAAGTCACAAATCTTAGAATTGCTGTAGAAAAAATTAATGGAATACTAATAAGACCAGGAGAAACATTTTCTTACTGGAAGCTTATAGGTAGGACTTCATATAAAAAAGGTTATTTGGACGGCCTCATATTATGTGCTGATGGAACTTTTAAGGCAGCAGTGGGAGGGGGACTTTGCCAGCTTTCAAATCTGATTTATTGGATCACATTACATTCACCATTGACTGTAACTGAAAGACACAGGCACAGCCATGATATATTTCCTGATGTGAACAGAACTCAGCCCTTTGGAACTGGAGCCACCTGTTCCTATAATTCTTTGGACCTGCAAATATATAATAACACGGGAAATGATTATCAGCTCATAGTTTATTTGACAGATGAAAGTCTCATTGGAGAGTGGAGAAGCTCAGAACCATCTATAAATAAATATGAAGTATATGAAAAGGAACAATCTATAACTCCAGGGCTATTTGGTGGGTACATTAGAAATAATTTAATACACAGAAAAGTTTATGATAATATGGGATTCATAAAAGATGAATATGTTACGGAAAACCATGCCTATATGATGTACAATCCCTACTTAAATGCAGGCACATACAGTGAAAACATTAATATCAAAAAGCAGGTGAATTTATGAAATTAGTTTTATATAGTAAATTAGAGCCTGAAATTAACCTAGACACACAGGATAAAATAAATAAACACCTAATGCATATGATAAAAAGTAACAATCCATCTGTTGGATTAATTGAACATACTACAGACAGAGAAAATAAATACTATAAGAGAAACCTTGAATTTTATAATAAATTAGGTATTTATAATATACTTCGCTTTGATTTAGATGAAGGCTATAATAGTAAACCAGAAGAAGATCTATTTAAATGTGACATAATTCAGCTGCCAGGAGGAAATACATACTGCTTCCTGTACATGCTAAAAAAGAGAAATTTAATACGAAAATTAAAAGATTACTGCATTAATGGTGGTATAATAGTCGGAGTCAGTGCAGGTGCACTAATTGCTTCACCTACTATTGGAAGTGCCAGGTTTGGCGATGAGAATGAAGTTGGATTAACTGATTTATCTGCTTTAAACTTAGTGAATTTTGAAGTTATGCCTCACTAGAATAGATGGAGATACTATCTGGAAGATTTAAAATACTACTCAAGGATAAACAATATTACCATATATACTGTAGAAGATGGCAGGGAATAGTAATTGAAGATGATTCAATTAAATTTTATGGCGATATAGGAATTATAAAAAATGGAGATTATTGAGGTAATGTAAAATGAATTCTATATTTAACTGAAAGGGCAGAATTCTCTCAGCTTCTATAAGTGGAAGATGGATAGCCCTTAATATTTTAGGTTCGATACCTAAAATATTAACCCTTGACGAATTTCTATGGATGATTAGGGGTACCCTATAGATATAGTTAGAAAATACATTGGAAATCAAGGAATGAAATGAGTTGAGAAAATGCTAAAGACATACAAATTCAGGATATACCCCAATGAAGACCAAAAGGTATATTTAGCCTAAACTTTTGGATGCACTAGATTTATATATAACCAAATGTTAGCAGATAGAATTAAATCATATGAGGAAAATAAAGATCTAGATATAAAGACAATAAAATACCCAACACCAGCACAATATAAAAATGAATTTGAATGGTTTAAAGAAGTTGATAGTTTAGCACTTGCTAATGCTCAAATAAATTTAGATAAAGCTTATAAGAATTTTTTCAGAGATAAGTTAATTGGTTTTCCAAAGTTCAAGAAGAAAAGCAATACAAATAATTATACAACAAATAATCAAAATGGAACCATATATATTGAAGACAGTCATATCAAATTACCTAAATTAAAGTCTATGATTAAAATTAAACA
>JAQSXU010000304.1 GCA_029256485.1 Clostridiaceae bacterium | reverse complement strand
AGTGTAGTTTGTTCACCTAGATTTAAATCTATATTAGGTTCAAATCCAGCTTTAGAAGTCGTCACAAACACTTTATCTATATCATCGAGATTATCCGCATATATATAACTTGAAGTCAATCCTATAGAACCAAAGTCTATATCGACATTACCCATTCCTCTAGCCGAAGAATTATATTTTAATCTATAATCATTTGGATAAGCATTAATAAATAAAGGATTTTCTTCAACACTATTCTGATCATAAGTGCCAAGATATGTTCCTAGTCTTAAATCTTCAACACTTGTAGCAGAATTTCTATATACTAAATATTGGTTGTCTACACTATAGAATGTATTATAGTTTGATTCTGTAACCAAATCAGTTATACCATACATATCATACATAATATTACCAGAGTTATATACTATATTATTATAAAATTTCATACTACCTACAGGATCTGTACTACTACTAGGTACTAATGCACCTTTACATGAAGGACTATCTGCTATAATATTATTTTTAGCTATATTTCTTAATCCTTTAATAATTAAACCTCTATATTCACCACCATCAAAAAGTTGCATATTATACATTATATTTGAATCAATTAAAGTGCCATCAGCACCATCATCCAAATAAATTCCATATCCTCCACCAAAAGGGACTCCGCTATCATGTATACTATTATATCTAACGATATTGCCATCACCTGCACCATAAGAATATATTGGTGATGTATCTTCTGAATCAGTATTACAATTAAAACAATCATTGTATTCTATGATATTATTTACCCCATGTCTAAACTGACTAACATTATCAGAAGTTACAACTATTCCACCAATTGTTTGTGATACGAGTTGGGCAACTTTCTTACCTCCAAAGCTAATAGCCCATCTAGGTGAATTGTATATTCTATTATGAGTAACTGTACAGTTATCTGCACTATCTAAATTTACACCAACCGATTGTCCAGTTGTTATTCCAATATCATGTATTTCATTATTAGTAATATTATTTCCTGAAGATGTTTGAGTAGAACTGAGAGCTTTACCATTTATAACAATACCATCTCCACCTATGTTATATACATGATTACCAGATATTATACAGTCTTTATTTTCTTGGCTGTAAATAGCATGTGATGACATAGCATTTATAATACAGTTAATTATATTTACTTTTGATGATTTTAGTATAAAAAATGCCGAACCAGAAATATATTTAAAAATTAAACCTTCAAATTGTAAATTTTCTACAGTATTATTGCCACTTCTATCTATCGCTATTAGATAATCACTAAAATTAGGTATTTTTATTTTATCTTCCGCAAATGCTTCAATTGGAATTACATATAATTTGTTATTAACATTATCAAAATAGTATTCTCCAGGAGTATCTAACAATTCTGAAGCTTTCTGAATCCAATATCTACTACCAGCCCCCATTGCAGATGAAGCATTACTTGCTAAAGTAACAATATGATTAGTATAATCAATATCAATAATATCAATTACATCAACATTCCAATTTTGTGTTCCAGTTGCACCACCAGCCCACATAAATACTTGTAAATTATTTATATTAGATATAACCGGTATATCGCCTTCATTAAATCCAAATTTTGTCAAAGCATAACCAGTTATAGTCTGAGCAACTCTATTATATCCAATATTTGGAAACTTAGCTGGACACAATATTTTATCTCCTTCATATATTCTTCTATCTGTATATCCAACAGGAGTATCTACTACATAAATATTTTTCTCTGTATTGTATAATGACCAACCTGTTAATGCTTTACTGCCTGTTAGTTGTACAATTTCATTATTATAATTTTTATATATGATTTTATGACCATTTGTACCCGAATCTTGATTTAAAAACTCCCAAGAATAAGTAAAGTTATATTCCCCTTCTCGTAAATATATATAGCAATCTTGAGTTAATCCTGATGCAGTTTTTATTCTTGCTTCTGTTTGTGCTCTTTGTAAAGTTAAAAATGGAGTATCAACTGTTAATCCATCATTAGAATCTAATCCATTTGGACTTACATAATAAGCATTAGTTGCTACAGTAGAAAGAGTAGATAATACTATAGTTAGATTTAATGCTGAATCTACAACATCTAATGTACCTGTAGTATCCCTATAAGATGTCTTACTTATCGTATAAGGTATATCAGTACCAACATGAACATTATTAAAAGTTACAGTTCCACTAGCATTAGTAGTTAAAGTTATACTGTTAAATGCAATTGATGCATCTGTAATAACATTTACACCATCAGTATTTGTTATTGTGTAATATCCTGTTTTGCTTATAGTATAGGATTGATTTAAACCATAATTAACATTATTAAAAGTAACCAATCCATTAGTATCAGATTGTAAACAATTACCATCAAATGTAACTGTTGCTTCCGATATAGGATTAGTCCCATCAGTTACTGTAAATGTAACATTACTTGTTAACTGTGATGGCATAATAGAATTTATTAATGTTCTTTCATCTGCAATATCACTATCAGATAAAATACTATTACAAACTATAATTGACTTAACATTACCCTGAAGATTTCGTCCTATTGTAAAAGAATTTGATGAATCATCCGTAGGAGTACCACTACCTAATGATTTAACAACAGATCCAACAACACCATCTGCATATATTTTAGGAGAATTAGATGCTGATGTGGTATTATAAGTCACTGCCAAATCATTCCATTGACTTAATTTTATACCACCTGGGTCTCTATAAAAACTTGCATTTGAACTAGAATAGTTTTTAGCTACATATAAAGCATTAATATTATCATAAAAAGATACCCAATATTGAGATTTACTAATAAGACTAATTGAAACACCAACATTTTTAGAAATAGGTTTATACTGTGATAAAATACTGATATTATCAAGATTATTAACTGTAGAATTTGGAGCTAAAGTTAATACATTAGTAGTTGACCCTGCAAACCATAATCCATCCTCTGGTATACCATTATTTACTATTCGTGGTTGATTTGCATTGGTTGCCTGTATAAAATCATTTCCATTTCCTGATGAATCATACCATTTTGTTACATAACCATTGCCTTGGCCTACGAAATTAGTTAATGCTTCCACATCTAAATAACCATTTACATAACCAATATCTTGTGTTGTATTATCCGAATTACGTCTAACATTAAGACATGCTCCTGTATAATTTGAATTTATTTTTACCAAAGATAATATTACTTTAGGTTGTTTCGTGGCAATATCAAATGAAGATGTTACCATTAGCACTACATTTTGCATTATATTTTGATCAACAACATTTAAAGTGCTACTTAATGTATTATATCCCGCCTTACTAATACTATAAGCTATATTATTACCAGTATTTAATCCCGTTGCTGTCGCTACACCATTACTATCCGTTATTAAGTTCTGTCCACTTATTGTCACTGTTGTACTATCTATTGGATTAGTACCATCAGTTACAGTAAAAACTACATTGTAAGTTGGCAACTCTGTTAAAGTAATATTTTGCGTAATATTCTGATTAGTAACTGTAATATTACCATTTGAAGTAATAAAACCAGCTTTACTAATAGTATATACAATATCATTTGCAGGATTAACATTAGTTAAAGTAGATATCCCACTGACATTAGTTGTTAGTATTTGATTCAATATATTAATAGTTGCATTAGACACTGGATTGATTCCATCCGTCACTGTAAAAGTAATATTATATGTATTATCAACTGGAGTATTATCTATATTTATTTTATTAATAATATTAGCCATCCATGTATTCCCATTATTATAAGATATAAATTGAATTAAATATTGCTTCCCAGTCACAAGAGATGGAATATTATTATCATACCATATCGTACCTTCTGGATATACAATATTTGCTTCATTAAAATATTTTAATTCTACAAGTATAGATAATACTTTATTTGTCGATGATGGTATATTTGTGAATTCTATTGTTTTCTGAGCGACATCTGATATTTCTATACTAAAATTTCTTTTTAAATATCCTTTCATATCTAATATATATATATTAGATGATGGCATGACACCATCATTTGTTTGAAATGCACTAACGTTATTATCTATATAAGTTTTTACTGCTTTTACAGATGCACTTTTTATATTTGAATTTGAAGATAATGTACTATCTGTATCTATAAAATTTGATACATCTTCATTATTAGACCCATTTCTAATATAACCCATTTCCAAAACCTCCTTTTAATTTATTATTAAATACATGTAATCTGTATAATATCTATATATCCATTATTGGTTATTGTAATTTGACAGTATCCATTTCCAACAAAACTAACAAGTCCTGAATTGTTTACTGTGGCGACTAATTCATTACTAGATTCATATATAGTTCCAACAGGCATTATTGAATTATTATACAACACAGGTCTTACTGCAACTACATTTATTTGTTTAGTCTCACCTTCGTTTAAGATTATTACAGGTGGAATAGCCATAATACCTAACATATGCAATCCTTTTCCTATTGTTTGTATTAAAGCAGGTGATTCTGGAGCTACTCCACTAAAATTATAATGAATATTTTCTTCAACAATTTTAAGTATACGTAATTGATAAATGCTACCAAATGTAAAACCACCTGATTTTATAAACATTGGAGTAGTATTATCATTAACCAATACATGACAATCCTCATCATTATAAAAATCAAAATAATTTGCAATAAACGTACCATTATATCCTTCTGGTTTATTTGGTTGTATAATTTCTTGATTAGCTATTGAAGTCTGAGTTGCACTTGTACTAAAATTAATAACATTACTCATTTATACATTCCTCCTTATTATTTTTATTATCTTTAATTTATTCCTTATCATATGTAAAATGTATAAAAGCGATATATAAGTCTAATTTAAACTATCTATATTTCTTTTATACTTACTTATATTCTATTTTAAATTTCATCATTAGTTCATAATATAAATGTTTCATTTCTTAATCTCTTGTTTTCTTCCATATACTCCATTATGCTACCCAATACGTTGTATAAATTTACCATAAAAGATGGATTTCATCTTATTTATTAATTAAAGACTATTTTCCAATTATCTTGTATAAAAATACATATATAATATTAAACATATTACTATACTATTAAATCTATTTCATAAATTAATTATAAATAAAATAGCATAGTGATTACTATTTAGTTATTTCATAATATTTTCCTATTGTGAATCGATCTCGTGTGGTATAATTTTATAATTAATTTCATTTACTATAGTCGTATTACTTGGGATGTTTTTATTTATAATGATTGTACCTGCCCCTATCTTACAATTATCTCCTATTTTTACTTTTCCTAAAATTAGAGCATACGCACCAATATATACATTATTTCCTATATCTATATTTGCTTTATCTTTTTCTATAATACCTAATGTAACATTTTGAAATATAGTGCAATTATGCCCTATTGTACAATTATCCATTATTTTTATACCATCAAAGTGATGCGGCAATCTAAGTCCCCACCCTATATAAACATCTTTTGGAGGAATATCTACACAACCTAAAAAATTACATAATATTTTTAAAAAAATATATATTATAGAATTTATATATCTCACTATTTTAATTTTACATATATACTTTCCATAAAATCCAATTCTATAAGTAAATAAAACTATTTTTGTTTTTATTCCTTTATTCTTTTTTAATTCTTTTTTTATTTCTTGAACAAAATTAATTTTATCTTTAGAGCCCATTTATATATTCCCCCATGTTACATAATTATAGCAAATTGAATAAAATAGGGAAAGTAGTTTTTAAATTTTATTAACAGTTTATTTAAATAATATTAATATTATATTGCCAGTTATTCTTAATAAATAACAGTTATTATATTATCTGATACCCTATTTAATACATAAAATCTCTTTTCACTAGTTGTGTAAGTAGCTATACCTTCATCATTTGTAGTACAATATTCATTTACTTTGCATGTACCATCATCTCTTACACGTACTTTTCCAGTAGTTGTAATCCATGTATATTCTTTTCTTTCACTTCTAGGTATATATTCTTTTGTACTATCCCATTTTGGGTTTATTATTGGTTGTAATTCTATATGTGCCGGTATAATTATATTCCCTTCTGAATCTTTCACTTCGTCAACTTCTACATTGCTATACTGAATCCTTCCCCATTCATCCTTTAAATATTTATCTTTCCAATCATCTTCGTAACTATCTCCAACTATTGTAGGAGTTCCTGCTACTACAAAAAGTTTTCCAGTGTCTTTTGAATTAGCTTTTCTTATTTTTCCATCAATAGGAATTACAATATGTCCTACTCTATCTTCATTATTTGGGTTTCCGTCTGCCCATTCTACTGTTTCTGCGAAATCTGCCCCTGTAGTATTAAATGCAGATGCATAAACATTTCCGTCAAAAGTAATCCTAAAAGCATTATTTCTATTACTATTAGAAGTACCATTGCCAATAACAAAAGCTGTAGAAGTTGCAGAATAGTTCATACTACTACCACTCATAATTTTATTATAAATACCCATTGCAAATGAAGCAAAAACATTAGCAATAGTATTACTTCCCTGTGTATGAGATACGTTTCCTGAAGCTACTGTTGCTACACCTTCTGCACTAGCAGAAAAATTCAGTCCTTCATTAAATTTCATGGCTAATCCCCATGCACTACTTGGTGTTACATCAGTTGTAATAATATAACCATTGATATCTGTTACTTTTGTAATAATAGGAATAGCTGCACCTCTATAAATAACTAATATATTTCCAACGACTAACCCATCAGATGTGTCTAATATTATTGTATTCCCTGAAAATGAAGCTATTTTATATAAACTCGCTGGGTATGCAATGGTATATCTCCCTTGTGTATGAGATTCGGTTCCAGCCAATGTTTGTGTTCCTCCCGCATGAGCATTTGTTCCACTTACTTGATTATTATCTAAATCGTTAAATATTTCATTATATCCAGACAATCTTTTTACTGGCTCGCTATAATTGTCATATCTCGTTTTGTTTATAATATCAAATACATTTAGTTCTTCAGTCGTATCTAAAAATTGTACTGTATCTGTTAATGTTACTGTATCTCCAGTATCTAATTTAACACCATGACTATCAACAGAACTCCAATATGCATACCTTATTAAATGCGTAGTTTTATGCATTAATCTAACTATATAATCATTTTTATTTGAAGGGATTCTTCCTATATAACAATAATCTATGTTTGAAGCCATAAAGTTCATAATCGCATTAGCTATAGGTAGTTTAGTCCAACTAGTATCTGTATCATAAATACCGAACCAATCCTCTTTATTAGTTGTATTAGTTCTATTTGTTCTTGTTGTATATATAAAAGCTTTTCTAATATTACATTCTAGTGCTAACAATAAATATCTAATTACATATTTTGCTCTAGTTGCTTCATCGACATTAGTACCAGTATAAGCAATATCAGGAGCAGATGACCAACCGAACTCTGTTATATAGATAGGAATATCTGTATTTGTGTATCTTCTTATTATAGTTCTAATTTTATGAATACGGTTAATTAAATTTTCGGGAATATCATATATATGACATGACATTATATCAGTATAATCTAATAATCCAAGTTCACACACATTACCAAACCATTCAGTGTATATAGCTAAATCAGGCATACAAATAATTGCAGTAGAATCTATACTTTTAATTAACTTATATAAATCTTTAACTATATTAAAATAAGTGGTGGCATTGCTGCCATAGTGCCATTGATCTGCTACATCTGGTTCATTCCAAAAAGAATACATATATCCATATCCTTTATATCTATCAACTAAAGCTGTTGCATAATTTTTATGTGCCGCTATTGTAGCCGAATCTAGTATAGCATTGGCATTATTGGAGGTTCCATATAGTGTATTATTACTTCCTAAATCAATATACAACTTTTGATTATTCTGTTGTGCAAGTGTATGTTGTGAATCTAAACTAGTCCAATCATAAACTCCTTGAGATGTTTCGATTGATGCCCAATTTCCACCAGTTCTGCAATTACGTATTTTTAATTGAGCACTTCCAAAACCAACTCCACTTGCCCCTCCGTTTACACCTAAAAATCCATCTAGCGATGTAAAAATTTTTTTTAAGTTGTTTTCATTGTTTGATATTTTATTCGTATTATCTGCCAATTGCGAACCATGTTCATTTAAAGCACTAACTAAATCATCTTTATTTTCCGTTGTCAAACTATCTAAATCCCCTACCTGTTTAGGCAATGGCTTATTATTCATATCGTATCACCTCCGTATATTTATTCATTGTTTTTGTATAAATATATAAAATCATCTCCTTTTCTAATCAAATAGAAAATTTTTACAAAACAAAAAGAGATATAAAAATAATAAAAATTATCTCTTTATATCTCTCGAATACTCACTCATGCTTCAATTTTCAAACCAAAATCATCCATAAAATTAGACTTTCATCTTAATTATATATTTTTAATTTATTCCTATTAATTATGATGGATTAACAGTATAAATAAATTCTATAGTTTGATTTAAATTGTCACTAGTTAATGTTACAGATTTTGGAGAAGTGTCTGTTGTTGATAAAATATATCCTGATATTTCTGGAGCATCATAACTATATGTATCTAATGCTAAATTATTGTTTACTGTTGCATCTTGAATACTTGTATTATTTACATCATCAATATAATTAATAGTAACAGAACCAACTGGATTTTTAGTGTATGTAAATATAGCTACAGGATTTAAATTATCTGCGTTGATAGTTACTATATGTGTATTATTTCCACTAATAGTATATTCATCAATATCTATACTATTTTCCGTATAAGAATTCCAATCTAAATTATTCTCTACTTTTTCAGTTGCTATATCTGTGTTATCAGCACTATTTTGATATTTAACTGTTAAAGTACCTTTTATTTGAGTGTATACAAAATTTATTATTTGATTTAGATTGTCATTTGAAATAATTATATCTTTTGCTATATCAGTAGTTGAATATCCATTTATTAATATTGGACTATAATTATAAGTTTGTCCTACTGTTAGATTACTATTTACAGATTGTGGTGCTATTACATTGTTACTGTTGTCTAAATAATTTATAGTAACAGATCCAATTTGTGTATAATTAAATACTACTTCAACATTTAAACTATTTGCATTGATTATTATTTGTTTTGATGTAGTATCATTTAAAATATACCCATCAA
>JAQSXU010000007.1 GCA_029256485.1 Clostridiaceae bacterium | reverse complement strand
TTCATCATGTTATCGTACATTTTTATCCCCCCACTAAATTTTATCTATGGCATCTTTAACACTATCATATAATTTAATAATTTTAAACATACCGGATAATTCAAAAACTCTTTTCACACTATCACCTACATTTGTAATACAGAATTTGCCCCCATCAGAATTTATCTTTTTATATCTCCCAATGACAACTCCTATTCCAGAACTATCCATAAAACTTACTCCACTGAAATCTAAAATAAGTTTTTTTATATCCTGTCTATCTAATCTGTCATCTATTTTGTTTCTAACCTCTTCAGCACTGTGATGGTCTAATTCTCCCATCATATAAACTATAAGCTTGTCAGAACTATTCTCAAATTGTAAATACATTTTTTCCCCCCACTTTCACTTAAATTATAAGAGTATATTACTTATAATTCTACAAATACCATATATTCCCTTCTTTTATTTTACCCAATATATATTTTTTTATACATAATTATCCTTAAATTTAAATGTTGTATTAAATGACCATTGTTGCTATAATATAGTTTACTAATAATTACTAAAGAATCTTAAAAGTATGTTAGGAGGAAGATATTTACATGGATTTATGGTTAAAAGAAGGTCAGATCAGCGATGCTGCAATGACATATAAAATTAAAGAAACACTAGTTAGAAAAAAAACTCAATTCCAGGATTTATCAATTGTTGATACATATGCATTTGGAAGAATGCTTATACTAGATGGGATTGTTCAAACGTCTATAAATGATGAATATGTTTACCATGAAATGATAACCCATATTCCTCTAAATACTCATCCTAATCCAAAGAAAGTACTAGTTGTTGGCGGCGGTGACGGCGGTGCTATCAGGGAAATTTTTAAACATCCATCTGTAGAAAAGGCTGTATTATGCGAAATAGATGAAGATGTTATTACAGAGTGTAAAAAGTATCTGCCTGAGATAAGCTATGCTTTGGATGATGCAAGATGCGAAATATTTGTAGGCGATGGAATAAAATATGTTCACCAACATAAAAATGAATTTGATGTTATAATAGTTGATTCTACCGATCCATTTGGCGCCGCTGAAGGACTATTTGGAGGAAGCTTTTATAAAGAAATATTTGAATGTTTGACAGAAGATGGTATATTTATTGCTCAAACCGAAACTCCTTTTTATCTCCCAAATGTTGTGAAAAGAGTTTTTAATGATGCTGCAGCTGTCTTCCCAATTACAAAACTTTTTATGGCAGGAATACCTACATATCCTTCAGGTTTTTGGAGTTTCACTGTAGGGTCAAAAAAATATGATCCAGAAGAAGTTGACTTAAGTTCAAAAGATGATTTAAATACTAAATATTACACTAAAAAATTGCATAAGTCATGTTTCACATTACCAAAGTTTATAGAGGATCTAACTAAATAGTTGAGAGTTATGAGTTGAAAGTTTAGGTTGAGTTTCTGCAATGCAGAAACTCTTTAATTTAGTTTTGCTGTAAACAAAACCACTTTATTTGTTATTTAATCTTTCCTGCTTTATTTGAAGTCCCATCATAATTGTATTACCGTAAACTCCATTAATATTAATATCTTTTTTCAGAATACCTTCTATTTCAAACCCCACCTTTTTATATAAATCTATTGCTCTATAGTTATTTTCATTAGTTATAAGGCTTATTTTTCTAGTGATGCCATTGGCCTTTGCCCAGTTAATAATATAATCCATAATCTTTCTCCCAATTCCTATTCCGCAATATTTCTGCTGTATAACAATTCCAAACTCGCCTACATGTTTATATCTAATCTTAGGACTGGAATTAATTGAAGCTATCCCTATAATTTTATTTTTAATTTCTACCAGCAATATTATTGAGTTATGTTCATTTCTTGTATTATCTAAAAACAATTCATAATCTGATATATTCTTTACAAATTCATTTTTCCCAAATGAAAGGAAATCAGTTTCCCCTCCTACAAAATTATAAAAATCAATTATAGATTTTGCGTCTTCTTTATCAGCCTCTCTTATAGTAAACTCTAATCCATCTTTTAAAAGTATTTTTTCCATACCAAAACCACCTTTATTCTGTAAAAATAATATTTAATTATATTATAATACTAAAAAGGTTTTGTCTAAAGACAAAACCTTTCTTAATTATTAACCTTATTATTAGCCTTTAACACTACCAAGTGTTAATCCTCCAACTAAATATTTAGACAAACTTACAAACAAGATCATAACGGGTATTGCAGTAACAAGAGCTGCAGCTGAGTAAATTCCCCAGTCTGTTGAAAATTGTCCCTGCATATTTACCAAGCCTATAGGTAATGTTAGCAAGCCATTATCAGTAAGTATAACCCTGGCAACAATATATTCTGACCAAGCTCCCATAAATGCAAACAGTGCTGTTAAGGCTATTGCTGGAGTTGCCAGCGGAAGAATTATCTGATAGAAGGATTTAAAAATACCGGCCCCATCTACATAAGCACTTTCTTCAAGTGATTTTGGAATAGTGTCAAAATATCCCTTCATCATCCATATATTAAACGGAATAGCAGTAGAAACATATACTATTGCTAGTCCTAAGATATTATTTGACAAACCTGCTTTTGTAAGCATGATATATAATGGCAAAAGCATCATTGGTGCTGGAAACATTTGAGTTACAAGAAGTAATGTCATTCCAGTATTTCTTCCAAAGAACTCGAATCTTGAAAATGCATAACCTGCACCAATGGATAATACAACAGCTATTGCTGTAGTTAAAAGAGATACTATTAAGCTGTTATAAAGCCATCTGATTAAATCATATTTTACAAATGCCTCTCTAAAATTAGCTAAAGTGGCTCCCTGTGGAATAGGGTTAATTGTCTTAACATAAACTGCATCTGACGGCCTTAATGCTATAGAGAGAATGTTTAAAATCGGGAACACTGATAAAATACAGAAAAAAATTAAAACTGCATATATTATTATGATTTTAGAAGGTTTATCTTTAAAATCAAATTTTTCACTTATTTTCATTTTTCACTCCCCCTAATTCTCAAGCTTCTGAGCTTTTATAAATACCGAGCTAAATGATAAAAGAATTAAGAATATAATTACTGAAAATGCTGCTGCGTAACCATATCTCATGTATTCAAAAGCCTTTTTATATACAAGTGTTACAAGAATCTGAGCATCTTCAGATGCTGCACCAGAGGTGATAATATATATAACGTTAACCTGATTAAATGTCCATACTGTTCCAAGGACAATAGCTGGTGTCATTACAGGCTTTAATAAGGGTAATACTATATTTCTAAATTTTTGCCATCCTGAAGCGCCATCCATATCAGCAGCTTCATATAATTCCTGAGGTATACTTTGAAGTCCGCCAAGGGCAATCATCATCATAAATGGTATTCCAAGCCAAATGTTAGTAATTATAGCTGCTGCAAATGACCATTTTGGGTTTGACAGCCAAGATATAGCTGCGCCTTGTCCAAACAAACTAGTTAAAATTATGTTAACTGCACCATATTCAACATTGAACATTCCCTTCCAGGTTAAAGCTGCAATATATTGAGGTACTGCCCAAGGTAGTATTAATAATACTCTTATTATGGATTTACCAGGTAATTTTCTATTTAATAATACCGCTAGGAATAATCCTATAGTTACGTGAAATGCCACATTAATAACAGTCCAAACTACTGTTCTTAATAAGGTGGAATAAAATAAAGTGTCCGTAAGTATCTGCTTGTAATTATCAAGAGCTACAAATGGGTATTTACCACTTTTCAAATTTAAAATTGTAACATTTTCAAAAGACATTTTAAACTCAAAAATAAGTGGATACAAAACAACTGCCGCAATTATAATAACTGCAGGTAAAAGGAACCAAACTGGTGTCCATCTTGTTTGTGCTAGGTTATAACTTCGTCCATTTTTGCTTTTCTTTTTACGTTTTGCTACTGATTCCATTTTAATCTCCTTTCTAAAAAAGGGGGAATAAATCCCCCATAATCAAATTCCAATTTATTTATTTTAGAAACCTAAAGCCTTAATTCCTTCTTCAGCTTTCTGCTGCATCTTAGCACCTGCATCTGCTGGTGAAGTTTTACCAGAAAGTACTTCCTGTTGTACAGGTTTTATAGCATCCCAAACAGCTCTCATTTGTGGAACTATTGGCATTGGAATAGCTTTTGAAAGTGGATCTTTCTGTCCGCTTATTAATGCATTTCCAGTAACTTTTGAATCTTTCATAGCTTCTAAGTTTGTAGGTAATTGCTGGTGAGCATCAACCATTTTTAATTGAGCATCCTTTGAGTTAACAAATTCTAAGAATTTCTTAACTGCATCTTTCTTAGCTTGATCTTTAACTGATGCTGATACTACATATCCTTTAACTGCTGAATATGGAGCAGTATCTTTTCCATTTATGCTTGGAATAGCAGCAATACCAAAATCTATATTAGCTTTTTGATAATCTGCAAATCCCCATGGTCCGTCGATGATGAAAGCAGCTTTTCCCTGTTTAAATAAGTTTGTTGCAACTGTTCCATCTGCTTCTTTAGGTATTAATCCTTCATCATGTATTTTCTTTAAGAATGTCATCCAATCTGTGACAGATTGTGTTTTTAAAGTTGCTGTTGGTTTTGCAGAGTTAGCATCGTTAAATACTTCTCCACCAAATGCTTTTAAGTATGGAATTGAGAAGAATGGTTCTACTTCATTAAATACTAAGCCATATTCAACTTTTCCATCTTTCTTTAACTGTAAGCCAAGTTTTTCAAGATCTTCAAATGTCTTTGGCACTTCAGTAACTAACTTTTTATTGTATGTTAATAATATTTCATTTCCATTTCTGTCTGGAATCATATACTGTTTTCCATCATATTGTGCTGCTTTTAATGAAGTTGGATCCAATGTTTTAAAGAAATCCTCTCCCATTATATCAGAAGCTGGTTGTACTAAATTTCCTGGAACAAATACACCTAAGTTATCATTTGGTCCTAAAACTATATCTGGTCCTTTACCGCTTATAGCAGCTGATGTGAAGTTCTTTCTTAAGTCTTCTGTTTCATAATGTGTTCTCTTAACTGTTATATTTGGATTTTTAGTCTGGAAATCTTTGATAAGTCCATCAAGAACTTTTTGAGCATTAGCATCATCCTGATCCCAAAAGGCTAATTCTACCTTAGTATCAGTTTTTGCTTTATCAGATGAGTCTGTTTTAGCTCCGCAACCTGCTAATAAACCTGTTGAAAGTGCAACAGTACAAGCTAAGGCTACTATTTTTTTAACATTTTTCATATTAATCCCCCCGTCTTTAATTAGGTTGTTAATTTGTTGTGCAATCGTTTGCTCAATTTAATAGTAAACCATTCCATAGATAATGTCAACATATTTATTTCATTTTTTTGAAAATAATCTTAATATTCACTTTCAATTAATGTAAAAATCATGGCTTTTATCCACCATGATTTTTGTTAATTATATTCTATTATTTCCATTTCCTCTTTAGTAAAGTCAAAATATCTGTATAGTTTATTATCAAAATCCGAAAAATTTATATGGGCATAATCATCTATTACATCCATGGTGGGAATACAGAGTTTTATTAAGTTATTAGGATAATACTCATATAAATCCATACCTAATTTTTTACCGTAAGTCTTAAAATAAAATTCATATAACTTACTATTTAAAATTCCCAAAAGATACTTATATGTAAATGGCACGGATTCCTTTAACACCAAACTATATACATCCGCACTGAAATAATTTCCTTTGTCTAATGCAAATCTATTGCTGCTTGATTTATATGGAAATATAATTTTCTCTCCTTCAAATATCTCAGATACTCTTCCCCACTGTAGTCTATACCATTCCTTTTTACCACTTGCACATTCTCTTCTATTAAGCAGCCTTTCTTTATATGGCATAATATGATGTTCTACGTTTGGATAATGGCTAAGATTCTCAATTATATCCGTATTTATTAAATATTTATTTTCAAAAGTAACTTGATTTTTTTTTATACTGCTGCTCTTTATCCATGGCATTATCAAGTCCTTTTCCAATTCTTCATCTTCAATTGTGCGTTGGTTCACAATAAAAGCTTTATCGCATCCTGTAATAATTCCTTGATAAGTGTTGCATATTTTATCAAGATTAGTAAAGCTCTTTGTTTCTATTTTTTTAATTATATTTCTTTCTTTTTCATTTCTTAATATCCAGCCCTTACTGTTTAAATATGCCTTATCAATATAAAACTGGCTGAAATCATCACCTTTATTTAAAAATAAGGACTTGTAAAAATTTTTATTATTTTTTTCTATATTATTTAATGGTTTTATAATATTAATTGTGGATTTATCAGTTATATTATTTTTCAAAAAAATTATAACTGGATCAACACCAGTATTTTTAAATGGTCTAATGCCATAAAAGTCAACTATTTTATATATTGTGCAAAAATCCTTTAATACCTTCCTCAATCCTTCACCACTAGGGGATTCCAAAAAGTATCTTGAAACAATAAATCCAAGCTTCCCATTTACAACAAGATTATTAATGGCACATTGAAAAAAGCAATAGGATATATCTCCCTTATCCTTAAAAATATTTTTATATTTCTTCTTTAATATTAATGAGTAATTTCTATCTAATGTTTTATGACCTATATAAGGAGGATTACCTATGTATATATCAAACTTTTCCTCAATGGTATCTATGAGAAAATCTTTTTCAACAAAATTATTATTAGCTGCTACTCCGGTTATATTAAAAAAATCAATTATTAAAATTTTTAATGCCGTTTTATCTATATCAAAACCATATAAGTTATTTTTTAAAATATGCTGATTAATGTTTAAATTATCTAGTTTCAAATTCCACTTGCTGTTAATTTCATTTAAGTTTTTGATATACAGCTCTCTTAGATATGTATAACATTCCTTCAATATATTACCAGTACCGCAAGCTGGATCTACGATTTTAATAAATGGATTATTAATTATATCTTCTTCACAAATTGTGTTTTTTACAATAAATTTTGAAATTTCTTTTGGTGTATAAATAGCACCTTTGGATTTTTCCTTACTTATTCTTTTAAAGTATTCTGTTCCAAGTGAAGATAGTTCATCAATTTCTAACATATTCTTATAATTATTAATTGCTGTAAACTTGTACATACTATCAATAGGCTCTATTATTATTTTAAATAATTCATTCACTTTTTTTATAAAAAATTCATCCATTTGTTAGTTCTCCATCGTATAATAATTATAAACAAATAAAATTATATCATATGAGGTTTTTAATTCAACTATTACTTTTATTATAAAATTGCTGTAATTGGAGGTATAAACAATGAATAAGAAATTACTTTTACCGTTAATTATATGTACCTTAATATTGTCATCTTGTTCAAATCCATCTAAAAGTATAAGCACTTCTAGTAATATTACTGCTTCCAATAGCAAATCTATGGAAAGTGATAATACTGCTTCTTTAGTGAAAAATAAAGATAATACTATAGCACCTATGAAAAAGGCCCAGGAAATTCAACCTATAAAAAATAATGATTCAGTTAATACTCCATCTTTAAGTTCCAAGGAACTAGACTGGTTTTATCAGCCTAGAACTGATGGTACGCCATCTGGTGAGCCAAAAGAGGTTTTAGATTTAATTAATAAATATTCAGCATATTATTTAGGAGATACATCAAAAAAATATATATATTTAACCTTTGATGAAGGTTATGAAAATGGATATACTGCCAAAATATTAGATATATTAAAAGAAAATAACGTTAAAGCAGCATTTTTTGTAACTACCCCTTATATAAATTCCAACAAGGATTTAATAAAAAGGATGGTTAATGAGGGACACCTAGTATGTAATCACTCAACTAATCATCCCTCTATGGCTGCAGTTGCAATAAAAGATAAATCAAAATTTATAAATGAATTTATTGTAAATGAAAAGGCTTTTCAAGAGGTTACTGGTAAAAAAATGGTTAAATTCTTTAGACCGCCTATGGGAAAATATAGTGAGTTATCTTTAGCATACACAAAGGAGCTGGGGTATAAATCAATATTTTGGAGCTTTGCCTACGGAGATTGGGATGTAAACAAACAACCCAGTGAAGAATATGGGAAAAAAGTCATAATGCAGCGTACTCATAATGGAGCCATTGTACTATTGCATGCAGTATCAAAAACTAATACAAACATTTTAGATAGCATATTAAAATATTGGAAATCCTCAGGATATGAATTGAAACCCCTTACGGATTTACCAAGTAGATAAATTTTAATAAAATGTGATGAAATTTATATTTCATCATATTTTATTTTGTATGATTTATAATATAAATTATATGAGTTGCAAATAATTCGCATTTAGATGTATAATTAATTAAAAGTTATTTTTTGTTTTGATTTACTGGAGGTAATAAGGTAATTATGTTAAAAATTAACAATTTAATATTTTCTTACTCAGGTAAGAAGCCATATATACTCAACAATTTAAATTTACATATTGGTGAAGGAGAGTATGTATCTATTTTAGGCGAAAATGGCAGTGCTAAGAGTACTCTTATTAAACTTATACTGTCACTACTTAAACCTGCTTCAGGAAGTATTAAAATTAATACGAATAAAATAGGGTATGTAGCTCAAAGAGTAGAAAACTTCAATACTCAGTTCCCAATTACAGTTTATGAAATGTTAAAAATTCATTTAAAAGCATTGAAGATAAAAGATAATAAGTGTATTGATAAGGCTTTAGATGATATAGGTATGCTTAATTATAAATATTCATTAATGGGTGACATGTCTGGAGGACAAATTCAAAAAATATTTATAGCAAGAGCTCTTTTAGGGAATCCAAAGCTGCTTATTTTAGATGAGCCATCTACTGGAATTGACATTGCCAGTCAGGATGAAATATACAGTTATATAAAGCACTTAAATATTCATTTTGGAATAACCGTTATTTCTGTTGAACATAATTTAAATGCCGCATTAAATAATTCAACTAATATATGTGTTCTTAAAAATGGTGAAGCCAATGTTTATACAATAGATGAATACAATCATTTTTCGGAGGTTGCAGATGTTTCAATATAGTTTTATGCAAAATGCCCTCATTGCTGGATTAATGATTTCTATATTATGCCCAGCAGTTGGAGCTTTTTTAGTTTTAAAAAGATATTCTATGATGGGAGACACGCTTTCCCATGCATCTTTTGCCGGTGTGGCAATAGGACTTATTTTCGGATACAATCCCATAATAACAGCCTTTATTTTTACTTCACTTTGTGCTTTACTAATTGAATTTTTAAGGGATTATTTCAAAAAATATGCTGAGCTTATTTTAGTCATTATTATGACACTTTCCATTGGTATTGCCATAACTCTTATAAGCAGTGGCAAGACAAACGCTAACATTAATTCTTTTCTTTTTGGAAGCATTCTCACTGTAAGTAAAAATGATCTGATCACTGTATTGGTATTAGGTGTTATTTCATTGATTGTTTTAGCCTTCCTATATAATAAATTGATTTATTTAACCTTCGATGAAGATGGAGCTAAGGTTTCCGGTATAAAAATTAAACTTATCAATTATATTTTTGCATTGCTAGTTGGCACTGCGGTTTCTGTTTCCATAAGGATTATGGGTATTCTTGTTATATCATCAATGATAGCAATGCCAGCAGCTGCTGCACTGCAGCTTCATAAAGGTTTCAATATAACATTTATATTTTCCATTATCTTTGGTTTTATTTCAATTATGATAGGTCTTTTTTCTTCATATTATATTAACAGTGCCCCAGGAGGAACCATTGCAATTACCTCTGTGGCAGTTCTATTATTAGTTATATTGATAAAAAAAATAGGGAGATTAGCATAGTTATAGTGAAACATTACTGAAACTTAACTTATACATGTCTCAAAATACTGAATCCTCAACAGTTTTTGGACATGTATAAGTTAATATTTGAAGTTGTTTCACTATGATTTCCCTATAAAATATTTAGCTTTCAATTCCTCTTCTTGCTTGTACTCCTTGTGTATAATAATGTTTAATTTCCTTCATCTCAGTAACTAAATCTGCCCTATCAATGATTTTCTCTGAAGCATATCTTCCAGTTAAAATGACTTCAACATTTTCAGCTTTCTTATTTAATATTTCAATCACTTCTTCATCAGAAAATAATTCGAAAAAAATAGCTACATTTATTTCATCCATTACCACAACATCATATTCACCAGAAATTAAAACCTGTTCCATTACCTTTAGGCCCTCTTTTGCAGCATCAATATCTGCCTTTGATGGTTTATCAAATATAAAAGTGTTTCTTCCAAATTGCTGCATTTTAAAATTCGGTATGAATTTAACAGCTTCCAGTTCACTATATTTCATTCCCTTTACAAACTGCCCAAAAAAAACCTTTTTACCTGAACACACAGCTCTCAAAGATAATCCCAAGGCAGCAGTTGTTTTTCCCTTGCCGTTACCTGTATATACCTGAATATATCCCTTATCATTATTCATATTATTACCTCTTCCAATGTATAATTTATTTATTAATTCTTATTTTCTCTTAAATACACCTATTTTATTTAAGTTATTTATGTTCTCTATTTCTTTTAAACCATCCTTATTTACTGCTGCAAGTATAACAGTTGCAGGACCAGCAGTTTTATGAATATCAATATTTAAATCATGAAAAAAGCTTATGGATAAATTGTTATTTTGTGAAGCCTCATTAGCTTCATACACAATTCCTTTTGAACCAACAGGTATTATTTCCTTTACACCATTTGTATTAAGAAGTTCTTTAATGTTATTATAGGAAGCAATTTCAATATCGTCGTCTAATTTGATTTCATTTCCAACCTTAGGTATTCCAATAGAAACTAAAATATCCCCTGCTTGAATATTGTTTACTTTTAGATTTTCCTTTCTGGCAATGCCTATCACTGTTATTCCCACAGCAGTTGATGTGGTAGTAAAATTTTCTTCTGTACTGCCTGTTAAAACTATGTCTTTTATTTCTGCTTCCCTTAATTCATCTTTTATCCCTTGAATTATGTGATCTCCAGTTGGATTCATCTCATTACAAACGGCATCTGTAATAGTTACTACTACTGCGCCACTGCACAACACCTCAAATAATGCCACCCTTACTGTAAATCTTCCAGTATAATATGGGAGAACTTTTAATTTGTCATTTTCCTTCATGCCTATAGACCCGCAGCTATCACATGCAATTACCATAGTTTTCTCTGAGTCTAAATCAATTAATGTTAAATCTCTAATCTTATCTATTTGCATAAACTTTTATTTCCCCTGGCAATATTTTATAAACACTGTGGGCTAGTACTACATTTAAGGCAGCTGCACCAGTCAAAACTGGTAAATAAGCTAAAACTGCATTTCCCATTATTGGAATTAGTGCTACAACAGAAATAGGTCCATTTATTAATATTGCAATAATAGTTGATAAAAATAATGCTATGCTGTTATTTCTTTCTTTAAACTTATTATAGCTAATTCCAAATACATACATTGTTAATGCCATATCCATCATAATAATGATATGAACTGGTAAACTTAAAGGAAATCCACTTGTTGCTGCAGTTAAGAAATGAGCAATGGCTCCTATAATTGCTCCATAAACTGGTCCTAATATTAGTGTTGCCATAAAGGCTGGCATTGAATCAAAGGCAATGGTTCCCATAATTTTCAAATTTGCTCCAACAAAGCTTAAAGCAATAAACATAGCTGCAAGAACTAAATTTTTAGTTTTGATTTTCATTTTTACACCCCTTCCACAAAAAAAACCGGCTCTAGGCCGGAAATATACTTACTAATAGCACCTTCCCTCCGAAAGTTATATTTATAAATAATTTTAGGCAGGTCTCCTGGCTTATGAATCACTCTCACCTTTTCCTTCCCCATTAAGGGTGGTAATAAAAAGGTTCGTCATCAATTACAGTAGCGGGGGCTGCTGCGGATTATAACCGCATTCCCTTTTCACCTTACTATATAATCCAATATTATAATAATCAGATTATATTAAGGCACCTAAATTTTTACAATATTTTAATAACTTAAGTTTACTTTTTTTTTAACATAATGTCAATATTACATTGAGCTTAATATAATAAGAATTACAATTTCCACCAATTCATTATTAGCACCAAAACTATCTCCCGTTATACCTCCCATTTTATGAATACAAAACTTATTAAACAAAAATGTTATTAGTCCACTGACTAAAATAACAGTTAAAGTTTTTGTACTGCCAATAATAGGAATGCATATAATCATACAAATGATTATATTTATTAAAATTTGTATAAATCCAATATTTTTTATAAATAAATTACCGCTTCCCTTTGGTTTAGCTGGATTACCCATAGCAGATAAAAATGCTATTGAAAGCCTTCCCAGTATTGGTATAACTAATATTGATAAAAACCCGCTTTTCATTATTAAATTATTATATGCACTTACTTTTATGAGTATATCAAAGACTATAGCTGCACATGCAAATGTTCCAATTCTGCTGTCTTTCATTATTTCAATTATTTTATCCGACCCCTTTAATGCAAAAAAACCATCACAGGTATCTCCAAGTCCATCCAAATGAAGCCCTCCAGTAATTAGAACTGCCGAAAGAACAACTAAAATAGAAATTATATTGTAATTTAGAAATCTTATTAATAAAACATATATTAATAATTGAATGCCCCCAATAATAAAGCCTATTAATGAAAAATAAGCAGCTCCCCTTCTAAAATCCTCCATTTCACATGGCAAATTAATATTTAAAGGTATTCTAGTAAAAAATTGAAGCATTAATAAAAAGCTTTGAAAATATTTTTTCATTTTCCCACTCCATTTCCCCTATGCTGTTTTAGCTCAGTTAATATGAGTAATTGAATCAATGAACCAATTACCATACTCATATTTTATTAATGTAACATCCCCATTTTTAGATGCAAACCTCCAAAAGAAGTCCAAATTACCGCCTAATATATAACAGTACACTGTTCTTATTATTCCTCCATGGGTTACAACAACAATGTTTTCTTCATTACACTCTTCAATTTCTTTCATAAAGCTATTAACTCTATTATATACCATGTTATAACTTTCACCATGAGGTGGAGCGTACTCTTTCCATTTTATTTTCCATAATTCCCACTGTTCAGGATATAAATTTTCTATTTCTGAATATGTCTTTCCTTCAAAAATACCTAAATTCATTTCATTAATTCTTTTGTCCTCAATTATTTTACACTTATTATTTTTTAAAATCAGATTTGCCATTTCATGAGTTCTTATTCTTTCACTTATATATGCTCTATTAAACTTAATATGCTTTAAAAAATTTGAAGTCTTATTTCCCTGCTCAATACCACATTCATTTAAACTAATATCCATTTTTCCATAGTAAGCCTTCTTTTTATTTTCTTCAGTTTCTCCATGTCTAACAAAATAAATATTCATTTTAAAACTCCAAAAATATACCAGGGTCCAAGTCCCACATTGCACCCATTTTTACTTTCTTCTTTTAAATATTCTTTAATTCTGTCTTTTTCCATTAGAATTATATCTATTTCCTCTGCAGCTTCCAGCCTTTGCTTGGGATTTTTATTTTCTTCTAAATTCTCGTCCACTTCCATAGTTACTATAGTAACTGTATCCGTCATTACGGCAGCATTTAATACTAGCTCTGGACCTACTTCAACTACAGTTCCGGTATATCCGGTTTCCTCTAAAAGTTCTCTAATTGCCTCATTATGTACGGAATCTGCCTCAATAAGTCCTGCTGGAAAGCCAATTACATAATTATTAATGGCGTGTCTAAATTGCTTTATTAAAATATACCTGCCTGATGGAATTAATTTAGCAACTATTACTACACTCCTATTAGTATTAGTTCTCTTAATGCTTTCCCACTTAACTTCTTCTCCATTATTATTTTGAAAAGTGGTTTCCTTTAATGCTAACCATTTTCCGCTATACAAAATTTTTTCACTTAACCTTTTCATATAACCATCTCCTTGTATAATTATAACAAAAAGGCACAAACTTAATAGTAATGGACTCTTACCATTTATAGTTTATGCTTTAATTAATTTTAAATCTTTATAAGCTAAAATATCTTTATGTTTAAAAACAATTCCAGATTATCCATTGCCTTTATATAACTAAGATCATTCTTAGTGTTCATTGAATTACCAAGTGCCATCCATGGCTCAACACATACAAAATTTTTTTCTGCCACAGTCCATAAAACTATATATTTAAATTCCTTACTATATTCTAAATATATGTTCTTCCCATCATTACAAGGTACAAAGTTAACATTATTTTGCTTACTGTCTAAAAATATGGCAGACTCCACCATGTCATATAAACTTAGCTTTCCATTATAGCATTTTATTTTTCCGTCATTTTCATCTAAGTATTTTGTTGCATCAGTATTGTATTTAATATTTTTATTATCAGCCTTAAAATAAGGATGAAACCCAATATAAACTGGCATATCCCTGTTAGATTTATTAAAATATTGCTGATTAATCTTTAAGCATTTGTTTTCCAATGTATAAGTAAATATAACTTGAAAATCAAATGGATAGCTTTCCCTTGTGATTTCATCACTGTTAAACTGAATTTTTATGGATGCACTATTTTTATCAATATGTTCATCTATAACCTGCCATTTGCTAATTCTCGCCAGGCCATGGTTCTTCATTGTATACTCATTTTCTTCAATGGAATATTTGCCATCCTTTAATTTGCCGCATATAGGGAAAAGTATTGGAATTCCTCCTCTGATGTTAGCATTTTCATCATAAAAAGTATCTTTATCTAAATACAGTTTTTCTATTCCATCTACCCCATATCCAATTATTATTCCACCACGCTGAGGGACGATTTTAACCCATGAGTTTGAGCCATTATCTCTAATCTCATATATTTTATATTTATCTTCCAAAATATTTATTTCATACATATACTATTCTTTCCCTTCATTTAATAATGTATTTTAACTTTATTTCCGCACAGTGAGCCATTAATTCATGTCCGTACTGTGTAGGATGAATACCGTCTATATATATCAATGAACTTTTATTATTTTCAGCTGCATCCTGAAATATTGAGAAGAAATCAATAACATCAATTTTATTATCATGACAATATGTAATCATCCAACTTCTATAATTATAAATTTCCTTATTTACTTTTTTATAATCTACATCTTCTGTCCAAAATATTTCTGCCATAGATGAACATATAGGAATAGGCGCTGCAAGAATTGGAGTAACCTTATACTCTCTTAATTCCTCAATGAGCAATGTAATATTATCCTCTATACTGCTTAAACTCCGCCCCATAAGTAAATCATTGGTACCAGCTAATATTACTGCATATTTAGGATATATTTTAATTATATCTTCAAAGGATCTTGATAAGATACCAGCTGTGGTATCTCCATTTACTCCTTTATTAATTTTTTCAATTTTAAATTTTAGATCCAGTAAATTTGTCCATCTTCTTTCTTTATGTACCCCATATCCAAAAGTAATACTATCTCCTATAAATACTATTTTACTTCTATCATTCATTTTTTCAGAACCCTTCGCAAAATGAAATGTTGTCTTTTACATTATATACATTAATTTCTTGTTTGCAATTTGATTATAATATATAATTCTTTTTATAACAACATAATGTATAATTGTATAATAGTTATAATTTTATTAATAGAAAATGCTGGGGGGATTTACTTGAAATACTTAACCTTATTTAGAATTGATTTCTATAACTTATTCTTCTATTGGGCTGTTTATTCTCTTTTGGGGTGGATATTAGAAACAATATATGCAAGTATAAAAAATAAGAAATTTATTAATAGAGGATTTCTATTTGGGCCTCTTTGCCCCGTATATGGATTTGGTGCATTAATATTAATAGTATTTTCAAATCCAATTAAAAATAATATATTTTCATTATTTTTATTTGCAACAGTAGCTACCTCTGCCCTAGAGTACTTCACAGGATACATTCTTGAAACTGCTTTTAAAACTACTTGGTGGGATTATAGCCATGATTTTTTAAATATAAAAGGTAGAATCTGCATTACCTTTTCAATACTTTGGGGAATTGGATCAGTTGTTTTCATAAAATATATCCATCCAATTATAATAAATATATCAAATATTATATCCACAACTATGGGCTATATAATTTTACAAATTATATTTATTGTAATAATTGCTGATTTACTTTTTACATTAAAATCCTTATCCAACTTAAATAATTTGCTTAGTCAGTTAAACAATGTTTATATTGAATCAAAGTTTGCCATAGAACATCTAAAAGACTTTAAGGATAATAAAATAAGCTCTCCGGAGTATATATTTCAGCAGGTAAAAGAACGATATGAAAATATATTGAAAAAGATTAAGTGCAAATATTCAAGGCTTACAGATGCTTTCCCGCAATTTACTGAAATGAAGATTAATCAAATTATTTTAGATATAAAAAACAAATTTAAAACTAATGGAGATAATTAAAATGAAAATACCTCATTTTATAAAAGTAATAAATTACATGTATCAACTTAACAGCAGAAATTTTAAATTGTATTTCAAACCAACTAAATTTCCTGAACATGGTCCAATTATGGAAAATTCAGTTCACTGGGTGGGACATTCAACTACAGTTATAAATTTATATAATAATATAATAGTTACAGATCCAGTATTAAGTAATTATCTAGGATATATTAAACGCATGGTTAAGCCATCCACCTATTTAAATAACTTAAATACCAATTATATATTAATTTCACATGGGCACATGGATCACCTTGATATTAATACTTTGCTAAAACTAGATAAGAATTCAACTGTAATTGTACCACCTCAATACAGGCAATTATTTAAACTAATTGGTTTTGCAAAGGTAATTCCATTAAGACATAGTGAAACATATTCTGATAATGATGTTTCAATCACATGTGTTAAGGCACTTCATGATGGGAGAAGATATTATATTGGCAAAAATACCTGCAGCAATTCTTATGTAATTAAATGTAAAGATAAAAGTGTATTATACGCCGGTGATACAGCATTTACTGATGTTTATAAAAATATTTCTGTTGATGCTGCTATAATGCCTGTAGGCTGCTATAAGCCAGTAGAATATGAAAAAATGCACTGCACTCCCATGCAGAGTTTTGAAATGTTTAAAATGATGAAAAGCAAAATTATGATTCCTGTGCATTATAAAACCTTTATATTAGCACAAGATGAAGATTATGAAACTGAAAATATATTAAGTAAAATAAATGATGGCACTATAAAAATAATTAATATAGGTGAAACAGTCACACTGTAAAAAATAACAAAGATTAAATAACAAAGATCAGATAAGGTTGTTTTGCTTACAGCAAAACTAAATTTGAGATTTTCGGCTTCAGCCGAAAATCAACATTATTTGTTCTTTGATCTTTAATCTTTATTCTTTATTTTCTACCAGCTACCGGATGATCCTCCTCCACCAGAAGATCCTCCACCGAATCCTCCAAAGCCTCCTGAGGAATCTCCTCCACCAAAGCCACCAAAGCCACCTCCGCCTCTTCCCCCTCGTCTTCCTCCGAAAATCGAAGACCAGAATAGCAGCTCAAGTAAGGTTCTTGTGACTCTGGCTCTATTGAACAGTAAGTCTATAATAAATAGCCCTCCAATAATATATGCAATAATTGGAATCCCTTTACTAGAATTTTCAGCATTAGTATTTGGTCTTGTAACTTTAATATTCTTATCTAATGTAACGCTATACTCTTTAGCAATGTCATCGGCAAAAATAGAAAATACTTGTTTAATTCCTTCACCGTACTTGCCCTGTTTAAACAATGGAGCAGCTATATTATCCATAACTCTGGCAGAATAAATATCTGTTATAGTTCCTTCAAGCCCTTTTCCTACTTCTACTCTCCACCTTCTGTCATTCATAGACAAAAGTATTAATAATCCATTATCTTTATTTTTTTGACCAATGCCCCATTTATTAAAGAGTTCGTTGGAGTAAGACTCTATGTCCCTTCCATTTAAAGAATTTATGATTACAACAGTGATTTGAGCTCCAGTTTTATCTTCAACTTCTTTTCCTACTGAAATTAAATAATTAGATGTATCATTATCAATTATGCCAGCATAATCATTTACATATTTCAGTGAAGTTGGTTCAGGAACCCCTGCTGCAAAAACTTTACTAAAGGTAAAAACTAAGCATAATGTAGCAAAAATTAAAATAAATAATTTTTTATTTACTATTTTTTTACCCATATTAATTTCCCTACTTAGTAAAGTCTACTTTAGGAACTTCTTTAGCTCCCTCGCTAGGTTGATAATAAGGTTTTTGATTAAATCTAAATATTCCTGCTACAATGGAATTTGGGAATTTTCTTATACTTGTATTATATTCATTGACTACATTATTATACTGCTGTCTTGCAACAGATATTCTATTTTCAGTTCCTTCTAAAGCTACAGATAAATCTCTAAAATTTTGGCTGGATTTAAGATCAGGATATCTTTCCACTACTACTAGCAACCTAGATAAAGCTGAAGACAATTGACTGTCAGCATTAGCCTTATCAGTTACATTCTGAGCTCCTGCCAATTTTGCTCTAGCATTAGCTATATCTGTAAAGATAGTTTTTTCCTGCGATGCATATCCTTTTACTGTTTCAACCAGATTAGGAATTAAATCAGATCTTCTTTGAAGCTGAGTGCCTATATTAGACTCTGATGCATTTACCTGCTGCTCTAAACTTATCATACTGTTATATGTTCCAACAACGGGCAGTATAATAACTGCAAGAACTGCTAAAACAATTAATACAGTTTTTAAAGTTTTACTCAATTTTATCACCATCCTTATTTATATATAATATTCTAAGTTATTCAAATAAATTGGTCAATTGCCTTACTTATATTTTCCTACTTCTGATCCAATGATTTTAATGCCTTTCTCTATTTCAGCATCACTTAATCTTGCAAAACCTAATCTAAATGTATCTTTACCTTTACCATCTGTGTAAAAAATATCTCCTGGAGTAAAAATAACTCCATTTTTCATACAAGCATTTAAAAGTATCCTTGAATCTATTCCTTTTATTCTGATAAAAATATGCAATCCTCCTTCACCAAAAATCTCCGCAGAAGGAATATATTTTTCGGCATACTTTATAGCAATTTCATATTTTTCTTTATACACTTTTTTTACCTTTTTTATATACTTTTCAAAGTTTCCCTCAATAAGATACTCATATAAAATCCCTTGATCTATAAAGGAAGTATGAATATTTCTACCCCTTTTTACACTTTCAAGATAATTTATAAGCTTCTTATCTGCCAGAATCCATCCTATCCTCATTCCAGGAAAGAGGACTTTAGAAAAGCTCCCAATATAAATAACACTGTTCCCCTGGGCAGATAAGGCGGCTAAAGGAGATAAATGAGCTCCTGAATATCTAAGTTCCTCGTTAAAACCATCTTCAACTATTGGTATATTGAACTTCTTTAGCAGTTTGTATACATTAATTCTCTTATCTGAACTCATAACTGTTCCAGTTGGGTTATGATATGAAGGAATTAAATAAGAAAGTTTAATCTGTTCTTTTAAAAGCAGCTTTTCTAATTCTTGTTCATTAATTCCAGTACTGTTCATAGAAATTCCGCATATATCTAATTCATGGAGTTTCATTATTTTAATTGCTGTATTATGAGTAGGATTTTCACATACTATTTTATCACCTTTTTTAGTTAGAGATGATAAAATTATGTCAAATCCCTCTGTAAATCCATTAGTAATTAAAATATCCTTATTTTCTATATTAATACCCTTATTTTTTAAATATTTAAGTAAATATTCTATTAATGGTTTATATCCTTTAGCATACCCATAATTTAATAACTTTTCTCCTTCAAAACTTATTCTGTTTAGAAATGCCTTTTTAAAATCATCCATATTGAACAATTTTTCATCGGGAGAAATACTTTTAAAAGATATCATGCCCTTTTCCCATTTGGCCTCATGCTTTACAATATCCAGTTCTTCAGCCATAGTACAATACTTATTAATTTTCTCTTTCCAATTCACATTCCAGTTTTCCTCAGATGCTATATGAAGATCCTCCACATATGCCCCTTTTCCTTTGACCATGTAAATAAAGCCTTCATCCTGTAAAAATTCATATGAAGTAACTACTGTATTTCTGCTTATATTTAATGTTGAGGCTAAATCCCTTGAGGACGGAAGTTTTTCATTTTTTTGAAGCATTCCTCGTAAAATCATATCTTTAATGTAATCTTTAATTTGTATATAAACAGGAGCTTCTCCATTAGGCTTAAAATCAACAAACAATTCTTTCACCCCTAAAATTTTCTATGTTTATATTAATACTATAATCTTATAAAGTATAAAGTGCAAAATAAAAAGTAAGAAATTCATAGCAAAGATCTAAAATAATCTTATTTAAGCTTTACCTGTGAATTTTCTTACTTTACTGTTAACTTATTTATCTATTTTCTTTAAGTGATTGTTCTATAATCATATTCAATAATTCACTGAAAGATATACCCTTTGATCCAGCGCTCTTGGGGAATAAACTATTTTTTGTCATACCGGGAAGTGTGTTTAATTCCAGTACATATGGAACTCCTTCCCTGATTATCATATCTACTCTTGCATATACACTGCATTTTAATGAATCCCAGCATTTTAATGCCATTTCTTGAATTTTGCTTTGTAATTTTTCTTCAAATTCAACAATGATTTCATCTGAACCACCATCAGCATATTTTGCTGTATAATCAAAGAACTCTGCTTTAGGCTTGATGGCTAAGATGGGATACATTTCATGATTAAATATACAACAGGTTATTTCATCTCCCTTTATATACTCCTCAATCATAACTTCGTTATCATATTTTAATGCTTCAACAACTGCAGCCTCAATATCCTCTTTTTTCTTTATTATTGAAGTTGCTACACTTGAGCCTCCATTATTTGGTTTTACCACTACAGGATACCCTAATTCTTCAATTTTTCTATAATCTATATCAGCAGCTGATTTAACATTTATCCATTTTCCAGTTAGTATATCCTGAGATTTAAGAACTTTTTTTGTCATATCTTTATCCATACAAATTCCACTGGTCAATGGACCGCATCCAGAATACGGAATATCAAGTGTCTGTAAAACAGCTTGAACAGTTCCATCTTCTCCAAACTTACCATGCAGACCAATAAATGCAAAATCAATTCCTTTAACTTTATCAAATATATCCTGTTTTTTATCTATTATAATTGGAACCACTTCATATTTAGAATTATTTATATTTCTAATTATTTCTTCTCCGCTTTTTAATGATATTTCTCTTTCGGAAGAGATTCCTCCCATTATTACTCCAACTTTCATATTTATGCCTCCACTTTTTTATTTGATTATATTTTCTCATACTGATATAAATAATTAAAGTACCACCTGCATTGCAGTTTAAATCACATGTGGTACTTATATGGAAAAATTACTGAAACTTTTTTATTAACATTTATTTACATTTATATAGTAAATTCCTACTCATTGGTTTATAATAATGTTACTCACTTTCAAAGGGGTGGTAAATATGAAAAAAACTACTATTATTTCTGGACAATTTAAGTTACAGGATAAGTTAAAAAATGGATATGTAGTTATAGATAACTTAACAGGAATAATTAAGGATTTTAACTTATCGGGAGATGTTCCAGAAAATATAGACCAGAATATTTTATCCTATGGGTCTGAATATTTGATTGAATGTGGTGATTTTAACTGCCACAGCCATCCAGAACAATCCCTGTATAAGAATATTGTAAATAAAAACTGGGATTTATCCACATGGTGTAAAAGTACAATTTATAAGTATAGTCCTTTCCTTGAACCATCACATATTTATTATGGATGCTTAAGTGCATTTAAAGCAATGCTTTTAAATGGAATAACTTCAGTTATGGTTTCATTTTATTGTCACAACAATGGGCACAACATTAATGACCAGCAAGTAATTAAAGCTGCTGAGGATGTTGGTATTAGGTTATATTTTGGAAGAATGAACTATGATATTGTTGATGAGAATTCCTATGAAAATAAAATTCTATCACAAAAAAGTTATTTTGAATCAGTGGAGGAATATACCAATAATTATATGTCATTACTGGATACAATAAAAAATGATAATATAGTTATAGCACCAGCAGTGCACAGTTTACATGGCTCATCAAAGGAGTCTATTATTAATGCTATAAATTTGGGTAATAAGTATAGCAAATTAGTACAAATCCATCTTTCCGAAGATAAAAATGATGTTTCATTATGCCTTAATAAATATGGTGTAAGACCTGTTGAATTCCTGGTGGATTTATATAAAAATAATTATATAGGCAGCTTGAAAAATTTGATATTATCAGACTGTATTTGGTTAAATGAAAAAGAAATAGAACTTATATATAAATATAATATGAAAATTGTTTTGAACCCTAGAATGAACAAAAAAATGGGAGTTGGTACTTCTAATATTCCTTATATTTTAAAGCTTGGAATATCACCTTATTTAGGAACTGATGGTGAAGCAAGCAATTACTCGCTTTCAATTGATGAGGAAAAAGCATTCCTAAAAAATAGTTATAAGGATATTCCTGAAGATATCATTGATATGCTTGGTAAGGACGCAATTGAATTCAACAATGGCTGTATCGAAGATATCGGTATTGGAGCTTTCTGTGACTTAAAGGTAATTAAAAATAACAAAGTTAGAGATGTTTTTGTAAGCGGTAAAAAAGTAGTTGAAGATGGGAAGCTATTAAATATGGATATTGAAAATGATATTGAAGCGGCTCTGGAAAAAAGTCTACAGGAACTGAATGGGAAACTTAATATGAAATAATCTGCATTAGTTTTATTTAAAAAAAATATAAATGCTGGTTTCTTATTTATATAGCAGAAACCAGCATTTTTGTTTTAAATAATTGTAAGTTCCTTTGAAGTTTTATTAAGTATGACACAGCCATCTTTTGTTGCTATAACAATATCCTCAATTCTAACTCCAAATTTACCTGGCAGATAAATTCCCGGTTCAATTGAAAATGCCATTCCCTCTTTTACAATTGTCTCATCAGTGGAACTTACTGATGGATTTTCATGATCTTCTATACCAATGGAATGCCCTGTTCTATGTGTAAAGTATTTACCATATCCTGCATCCTCAATTACCTTTCTAGCTGTCCTGTCTATATCGCAAAATCTTACTCCTGCTTTTACCATACTAATCGCTGCTAAATTTGCTGCTTTTACAGTATTATAAACTTTTTCTGCTTCCTCTGAGCAGTGATCATAAAAAACTGTTCTGGTAGTATCTGAGCAGTAAAGATTAGTTCTGCCGCCTATATCTATAACAATAGAATCTCCTTTTTTAAGTTTGGAAACTGAATCTGTTGTGTGGTGAGGATCAGCTCCATTTTCACCATATGCAATAATTGGGTCAAAGGAATATTCATAGGTTCCATAAGAAGCAAATATATCTTTTAGCTTTTCTGCAGCTTTATTTTCAGTAGTATGTGGATTTTTCTTTATAAAATCAATCAAATCTATTACAGCTTTATCAACTACATCTGCAGCTTCCTGAAGTAATTTTTTTTCTGTAATATCCTTTTCCATTCTTACAGCATCAACAGCTTTTGAATTAATTGGTTTTAATTGAGGCACCTTTTCCATAAGTTCAATTAAAAAATGTGCATGCCAAAATTTATCCACAGCTAATGGTTCATTGGAATTAATTACATTGCTTAGCATTTCCAATGGATTGCCGTCATCAGTATAAGATAAAATTTCTACGCCTGTTAAATCTTTTAGGTTAGTAACTATTTCATTGATAATTAATTTTTTATCCCCATTAGTGTTTAAATAAAGTGCTATCATTCTTTCACCAGATTCGATCCACTTTCCCATGAGGTAGAATAAATCAGGAGTTGAAGTAACAATAGTCTGAGTCACATTTAGTTCTTTCATTCTTTCTATAACTCTTTGTATCCTTTGTTCATTCATAATAAAACCCTCCAAAATTTAGTTATTTAATCTTTAAACTTATAATAAATTTTATATATTAATATTAAATAATATTAATTTTCTGATTTATACACTTTTCTTTGAAGTGTCCACACCCTATCAGTAAAGCACCCTTCATCAGTATCCTGAAGTGCTTTATTCATATCAAACATAACAGCATCCATTTCATCTAAATGATGAAGTATTTCCCCCTCAGGAATCATTGGCTTCTTAGGGCTTCCATACTCAGGCTCATAGTGATGGGTTAAAATTAAATGCTGTAAAAGCATTGATTTCTCTTTATTTGCACCTATGGCATCAGCAGCAATTTCTACCTGCTTTATTCCCTGTATTATATGCCCAAGCAACTGTCCTTCTACAGTATAATCATTGACAATGCCAAGCTCGCTGGCATCCATTTCCTCTATTTTAGCAATATCGTGAAGAATAATTCCTCCATAAAGCAGATCTTTATTCAATGATGTATAAATTTCACATATCTTTTCTCCAACTTTGAGCATTGTGGTAACATGATAAAGAAGCCCCCCTCTAATAGAGTGATGATTCTTCATTGCAGCAGGGTAGTGCATTAACTTCTCTTCCTTTTCTTCAATGATATACATTACTATATTTTTTATATCTTCATCTTTTATATTTTCTATATACCCCAGTAATGTGTTATACATATCTTTAGGAGAATATGGAGCTACTGGAACAAAATCTTCAATATTTGCATTATCCTCAGGTTGTGATAATCTTATCTTTTCTAGTTTTAATTGTAATTTACTTTGCCAGTCTGCTACCACTGCCCTAACTTTTACGAGAATATTAGGCTTGAAAATATTTAAATCTTCATCTGAGCAGTCCCAGAGCTTTGCATTTATTTCTCCTGTTTTATCACCTAACGTAAAGTCCAGGTATTTTTTATTTGTGGAAGATGTTTTTACTTCCACAGATTTGACTATATAAAATCCATCAATTTTGGTACCTGCTTCAAGCAGGCTAATTGTTTTATATTCCATACATATACTCGATTTTAAAAAAATTTAAAATCAAATGCCTCCTTTATTGATTTATGATTAATATTAAAATTACTTTCTATCTTAAACAATTATACCATTATTCACATATTTATTTTAGTACAATAAAAAAATTATATGCTTTATCAATTTATCACTTTACAACTTTATCATAATAAACTATAATTATTTTATATTACATTTATAATTTTCAGGAGGTAAATTTAATGAAAAAATCAATTTTAGCAGTAATTTTAATTGCTTTTATATTTGTACTTTTTACAGGATGCAGTAAAAAACAATCAGCAGATAATTCTTTTAATGATATTAAATCAAAAGGTGAGTTCGTAGTTGGGCTGGATGATAGTTTCCCACCTATGGGCTTTAAAAATGACAAAGGAGAAATTGTTGGATTTGATATAGATTTAGCAAAAGAAGCTGCCAAAAGAATGGGCGTGAAAGTTGTTTTTAAGCCTGTAGACTGGGATGGGGTTCTTATGAGTCTTAATAATAAAGACATAGATTTAATCTGGAATGGTCTCACAATAACCGATGAAAGAAAACAGAAAATAGACTTCTCAAAGCCTTATTTGAATAATAGTCAAATAATAGTTATTAATTCTTCCTCTTCCTATAGTTCCAAAAATGATTTTTCTAGCAAAACTATTGGGGTTCAATTAGGGAGCAGTTCAGAAGAAGCGTTAAATAAAGATTCAGGCTTTACTAAATCATTAAAAGAAATTAGAAAGTATTCTAATAATACTGAGGCGCTGATGGATTTAGCAGCTGGTCGAATAGATGCTGTGGTAATAGATGAAATAGTTGGACGATACTATATACAAAAAAAGCCAAACACTTATAAAATATTAAATGATAACTTTGGAAAAGAATCCTATGGTGTTGGAATTAGAAAATCAGATACATCCTTTAAAACTGAGTTGGACAAGGTTTTAGATGAAATGAAAAAGGATGGAACTGCAGATAAAATATCTGAAAAATGGTTTGGCAAAAGCATTATTGTAAAATAAAAATTTATTTGTGAGGTGTTCAAAATTAATACTATAGATATTTTTATGTATATACTAAAAGGAGGGGGCATAACTTTAAAACTTTCCTTAATAACAATAATTTTCTCCATTCCTTTAGGAGTACTTATTGCCTTAGGTAAAGTCTCCACATTCAAAATTTTAAATTATATTTTGAGTGCTTATACCTGGTGCTTTAGAGGAACACCTCTTCTGTTGCAAATATTCTTTGTATATTTTGGTCTTCCGGTTTTTGGCATTAAATTTAAGCCTCTAACCGCTGCTTCAATAGCCTTTGTACTAAATTATTCAGCCTATTTAGCAGAAATCTTTAGAAGTGGTATAAATTCAATTAATATAGGTCAGTTTGAAGCAGCAAAAGTACTTGGAATGAATTATTATCAAACTATGTCATTAATTATATTACCCCAGGCTGTTACCCGTGTATTCCCGCCAGTTTGCAGTGAAGCAATAAATTTGATAAAGGATACAGCTCTAGTATCGGTAATTGGCATTGGAGAGTTGTCTAGGGCTGCAAAGGAAATTGTAACAAGGGATTTTACTATAACTCCTTTTGCCGTTGCTGCAGTAATATACTTAACAATAACCATGTTTATTGTATTAATTTTTAGGCAGCTGGAGAAAAAATATGTAATAAGAGGCTGATACCTAAAAAAAAGTTCAAAGATAAACTTTGAACTTTTTTTTAGATTTTTGCCTTATCTAAGTATTCCTTTAGAACTGAAGCAGAACTTTTTAATTGATTTAGCTCTTTATCATTAAGAGGGACCTGAAGCTTTTTCTTAGACCCAGAAGCACCTACCACAGTTGGAATTCCCATATATAGACCTTCTATGCCATATTCACCTGTCAGCAAACTAGACACTGTTAATATAGCATCTTCATCTCTTAAAATAGCTTCTACGATTCTTCTAATAGCCAAGGCTACTGCATAATTTGTATATCCTTTTTTATTTAATATTTCATATGCAGCATTTTTAACATCCTCTGCTATGTTGTATTTAAAATCTCCCTCACAGTTTCTGCATACTTTTGAGCAATATTGATCAACACTCATACCTGCTATACTTGTTAAACTCCATGCAGCAATCTCTGAATCACCGTGTTCACCCATAATATAAGTATGGATGTTTCTAGCGTCTATCTCAAAATGTTTTCCTAGCATATACCTGAATCTAGATGTATCCAATACAGTTCCAGACCCAATGACTCTAGATGCAGGGAATCCTGATAACTTATAAGTTATATAAGTTAATACATCAACAGGATTTGAAACCACTAATAAAATACCATTGGGGCTGTATTTTACAACTTCCGGTACTATAGATTTAAATATACCTAAATTTTTATTTATAATGTCTAATCTTGTTTCACCTGGTTTTGGTCCAACACCAGCTGTTATAATAACAATATCAGAGTCAGAAGTATCACTATAATCACCAGACTTTACCTCTACAGGTTTTACAAATGATGCTCCATGTGATAAGTCCATAGATTCTGCTAAAGCTTTATCTTTATTTATATCAACTATTACAATTTCTGAAGCAAGACCTTCCATCATTAATGCATAGGCTGTAGTTGATCCTACAAACCCAGCTCCTATAATTGATATTTTGGGACCCATTTTTACCATAAAATCACCTTCATTAATATTATTATGTAAAAATTTAATCTATTGCATGTTTTTATTATATACTAATATATAATAATTTTCAACTAATAATAATTATTAATTTTAAAAACTTATTAAATTACCATTGTAAAATAAATAAATATATTTTCCCTTAACAACTTTGCCAGTTAATTTCTCCAATGCCTTTGCATAATACTGAATTTGAGTTTGATATTTTTCAATTATCTGTTCTTCATTTTCAACATAGTCAGTTTTATAATCAAGCAAAACTAACCCATCATCTTCTTCAAAGTAACAATCAATTATACCTTGTATTAAAATTTCCTCATTCTTATAAATTTCTTCATCTAAGTCATTATATAAACTTACACTTGGTACTTTTATATAAAATGGCTGTTCTCTATATACTTTCACTGCTTCCTTTATTCTCTTTCCTATATCTGACTCATAAAATTTAAAAATATTATTTATATTTATAATTTTACTTTGTTCTTCAGTTATAAACTGCTTATTTATAAGATGAATCAACTGCTGTTGTATTTCTTCCTTAGATGAAACTTTATCAATATTCAAATGCTGCATTACTAGATGCAATATAGTTCCCTTTTCAGAAGCAGTAAACTTTTTTCTATTTTCTAAAAAGCTTGGTTTTCTAAATTCACTTGGATAACCTAATTTATCACTATCTGTATCATCAATAACTTGAAATCTTCTTTTTATTTCTGATACTGAAAGTTTTGCTGGAATATTAGAGGACCTTGCATATCTGTACTCCCATTTTAATCTTCTGTTTATTTCATTCCAATACATTTCATTGTTCACCTTAAGAAGATTATCTAGCTGCTCTTCAACAGGTTCTTTTTCAATAGGAGATTCTGAGGCATTTAAAAACTGTTCCTTATTCCAAATTTTTATGCTCCATTTTGATTTATCATTAATTAAATGCTGAAAATCTTTTTTACCACCTTTACTCCTTAAAACCTGCCCACTAATATGTCTCACTAGAGCTAAACCTATCCAATCCAAATAACACTTTGAATTTACTATTTCATATTCAGAAATTTTTTCTTCTATGCTATTGCTTATTGATGCCCATTGTTTGCATTTTTCTTCTGCATTGTTTATCAATCCGGTGATAATTAATTTTTCCTTTGCCCTAGTAAATGCAACATATAGTATTCTCATTTCTTCAGCAAGAACTTCTAATTTAATTTTTTTTCTCATTATTGACTTGTATATGGTTGGGTAACTTACTCTTCTCTTTGCATCAATTAAATCTGGCCCATATCCAAAATCTTGATGAAGAAGCAAACTGCTGTTTAAATCCATAAAGTTGAACCTTTTACCACATCCAGCTAATATTACCACTGGAAATTCCAAGCCCTTGCTTTTATGAATACTCATAATTCTTACAACATTTTCATTTTCTCCAAGTATCTTTGCACTGCCCATATCCCCGCTGTTTTTCTTTAACTTATCAATAAAGTTTACAAAATTAAATAATCCCTTAAAGCTTGTTTTTTCAAATTCTTTAGCTCTCTGAAATAAGATTCTTAGATTTGCCTGTCTTTGCATTCCACCCGGCAGTGCTCCTGTAAAACCATAATATCCAGTTTCAGTATAGAGTCTCCATATGAATTCATCTAAACTTACATGCAGTGAATCACTTCGCCATTGCTTAAGCCTATGAATAAATCCAGATATTTTATTCTTTAATTCCCCCTGGAAAAGATTTTCCTCATTGCAAAATGTGAGCATATTTTCATATATGGATTTATTTAAATCTACATTTCTTATGTCAATTAGCTCTTCTGCAGACAGAAATAAAATGGGAGAACGTAAAACTGAAAGCAGCGGTATGTCCTGGTAGGGGTTATCTATTATTTGAAGTAGTGAAATCATTGTTTTAATTTCTATAGTTTCAAAATATCCACTGTTTGTATCAGCAAATACTGGTATGTTATTCTTTGTAAGTTCTTCAGTAAATGTTTGGGCATAGTTCTCAGTTGCTCTCATTAATATTACTATGTCTTTGTACTGGGCAAATCTATATGCACCTATACTTTTATCATAAACCTTCATTTTCATACCATTGGAGCCATTTATCATATCATTTATCCTGTTTGCTACAAGTCTTGCTTCCAATTGAATATTATCCAATACTTCTTCATCTTCTATATCTTCATTTCTCTGATCTTCATCCATATCCTGCTGAGGAATATCAGTTTTACTTTTTTCAATTATATCTACCTGAATTTCACCGCCATATATAATATTTTCGCTTCCTTCTTTATCATCCGGATATTCTGCTGAAGGAATTAATTCTTCTTCACTGTTATAGTTTAATTCTCCAATACTTTCAGACATAATTTGCTTAAAAATAAAGTTTACTCCATTAATTATTTCTTTTCTGCTTCTAAAATTCCTAAATAATTTTATTCTTCTATTATTCTGACCTTTTTCTTCACTATAATTATTATACTTTTCTAAAAATAACTCTGGTTTTGCCTGTCTGAATTTATATATGCTTTGTTTAACATCGCCAACCATAAACATATTTTGAGTTTGGTTATTATAAACATTTTGGATAATATCAATTTCGTCGTCTTTACAGCTGCTCTTATTTTCTTTATTTAATGACCATTTCCCAGTAACGTCAATCCTAGCTACCATATTTAGCAATACTTCTTGTACTAAATTGCTGTCCTGATATTCATCTACAAAAACTTCCTCAAACCTTTTTCTATACTCTAAAGCAATATTAGAAGGATGTATATTTCCACTACAATCAACTTCAGTTAAAATATTTAATGCAAAATGCTCTATGTCGTTGAAGTCTATTATAAGCCTTTCCCTTTTCTTTATTGAATATCTTTTTTTAAATTCTGTTACTAAATATGATAAGCATTTCATCATTGGATACATAGACTTTAAATCATTATTATTGTTGCTAAAATTTAAAAAAATACTCTCTTTAAGCTCAATAATTTTCTTTTTAACTTCATCTCTTTGTTTTTTTACATACTCCTTCACGCTTGTATCTGCATCTTTATTCTTTTTAATTGGAAGCTTTGAAAATTCTATATTAATAAACTTATCAGCTAACTCCTGAAAATTTTGTGTTTCAATTAAACTTTTTATTTTTTCCAAATCCTCTAGAAACACTGGCAAATAGTATTCTAATCCAGATGAATTTTCTATTATTTCAATATTCTTTTCCAGCTTATTTTTATAGCCTTTTAGCTCTATATTTACATCCTCAATTAATATTTTTGCCCACTTTGTTTCTCCAAAATTAAAGCTTTCATTCAAATTAAACTGCTCAGCAGAATCATTTAGCCATTTATCAGGCCATGGTGAGCTTTCTGCAAATCTATATATATTAAGTATTATATTCTGAACTTTTTTATCATCTTTCCCTCCAAATGCATCAACCAATTCTAAGAAGTCATCAGTTACATTATCATCCTTATACATATCATCAAAAAGTTCTTCCAGCACTTCGCTTTTTAATAAAATTCCTTCTGTTTCATCAGCAATTCTAAAATTAGGGTCTAAGTCAATACAGTGAAAATTATTTCTGATAACTTGCAGGCAAAATGAATGAATGGTCATAATATTTGACCTGTTTAACAGTGTTAGCTGCGTTTGAAGCCTTCTGTTTTCTGGATTGTTATCTAACTCTTTAGAAATAGCCTCTCCTATTCTTTCACGCATTTCTGCTGCGGCTGCATTGGTGAATGTTACCACCAATAAAGTATCTATATCAACTTGGTCTTTTTCATCCATTACTCTTTTAATTATTCTTTCAACTAGTACTGCAGTTTTCCCTGCTCCTGCTCCTGCAGCTACAAGCAGATTACAGTTTCTTGAATATATTGCTTCCTTTTGTTCATCTGTCCACTGGTTGCTTGGCACAATATCACCTTCTTCAATAATATTTTATCATATATATATTAAAAACTTCATAGTTTATATTGTTAGGAATTCAATTTCTATTGTATAATGTCAAAATACATTCAGCATTATAATTATTGTATATAAGTTTAACAGTTTAAAAGTACAAACATTTCTATTTTTTCAATTTTTTTAACTTTTTTGTGCCATTTTATTTTAAAATAATGTAAAATAAAATTAAGGTATATTTTATATTTGTTCAATATTATTTTTACAAAAGGGGGTTATAAGTATGCAAAAAAAAGAAATTATTGCCATGATCCTTGCTGGCGGACAAGGTAGTAGACTCGGAGCTCTAACTAAGGGAAATGCAAAACCAGCAGTACCTTTTGGTGGTAAATATAGAATTATTGATTTTACCTTAAGTAATTGTTCTAATTCTGGCATAGACACCGTTGGTGTACTGACTCAATACAGGCCTCAAATATTAAATACACATATTGGCATAGGAAGTCCCTGGGATTTAGACAGAAATACAGGCGGTGTAAGTATTCTACAACCGTATATGAAAGAATCTGGAGGTAAATGGTACAAAGGTACATCAGATGCCATTTTTCAAAATAGGCACTATATTGATTCATTTGATCCAGAATATGTACTTGTTTTATCTGGTGATCATATTTATAAGATGAATTATGCAAAAATGCTTGAATACCACAAAGAAAAAAATTCTGATGCTACTATAGCAGTGTTTCAGGTTCCTCTGTCTGAAGCTAGCAGATTTGGCATCATGAACACGGATGAAAATAATAAAATATATGAATTCGAAGAAAAACCAAAAAAACCAAAAAATAATTTGGCTTCCATGGGTATATACATTTTCAATTGGAAACTGCTAAAAAAATACCTTCATGAGGATGAAAATGATGAAAAATCAAGCAATGATTTCGGTAAAAATATAATTCCCAAGCTGCTTGAGAGTTCAAGAAATGTTTATGCATATCCATTTGAAGGCTATTGGAAAGACGTTGGTACAATAGAAAGTTATTGGGAAGCTAACATGGATCTTCTCCACGATGAAAATGGTTTAGACATACATGATCAAAACTGGAAAATCTATTCTGTAAATCCTACTAGACCTCCTCAGTATATAGGCCCAAGTGCTGATATAAAAGACTCTTTTATAGCGGAAGGTTGTATTGTTCTTGGTAAAGTATATAATTCTGTTCTTTTCCCTGGAGTTTACGTTAGTGAAAATTCCACTATAAAAGATTCAGTATTAATGCAGAATACAAAAATAGGTAAAAATTCTTCAATAAGTAAAGCTATTATAGGAACAAATTCAGACATTGCAGCTGAATGTACTATAGGAAATAATAACGAAATTGTAGTAATACCTGATAACGGTAAAGTAAAGCGAATCTAAGTTTATATATTTAGGAAGAGAGGTTTTATTATGCTGTCAGATTATATGGCTATAGTTAGTTTGACCGAAAATGAAGATCAAATTAAAAGTATTACAAAAAATAGGCCGCTGGCTTCTATACCTATTGGAGGAAGATATAGAATCATAGATTTTACCCTGTCAAATTTGGTGAATTGCGGAATTAGAAATGTTGGAATTTTTACTGAAAGTAAATCAAGATCCTTAATTGATCATTTAGGCTCAGGTAAACCCTGGGATTTAGATAGAAAACTCAATGGCTTATTTATTTTTAATTATAGCATGGGGACTTCATACTTAAATGATATTGAAATGTTAAAAAACAACTTAGAATACTTGTATAGAAGTAAAGAGGATAAAGTAATTCTAACTTGTTCATTTATGATTGCTAATCTAAGTTATTTAGATGCTGCAGAATATCATGAAAAGTCTGGCAAAGACATCACAATTATTTACAAGAAAATTAAAGATGGTAAGTTTAATTTTAAAGATAGAAATGTATTAAGTTTAGATAGTAATAATAATGTTCTTGGAGTAGGTAAAAATATTGGAACAAAGGATGAACTTAATGCTTCCATGGATATGTTTATTATGAGCAAAAAAGTTCTTATTGAAATACTAAATAAATGCATCGAAACTGGTTATTGGGGCTCAATTAGAGAATGGATTTATAAAAGCATTGAAGAATTAGATGTAAATGCATTTGAGTTTGATGGATATTTACAATGTGTTAATTCCATTAATTCCTATTACAGGGCAAATATGGACATGCTTAACTTAGATATAAATAAAGAGTTATTTTTCAAAAACGGTCTTATTTATACAAAGGTCAAAGATGAAGCACCTACTAAATATGTAAATGGTTCATCGGCTTTAAATACTTTAATTTCCAATGGGTGTATTGTGAAGGGAAGCATTAAAAATAGTGTAATTAGCAGACGTGTTGTAGTTGAACAAAATGTTGAAATAGAAAATTGTATTATAATGCAAAATTGTATTATAAAAAGTGGTTCTAGACTTAAAAATGTAATTATAGATAAAAATATTATTATTGAGGAAAATACTGAATTAAAAGGTGACTTAGAATTTCCTCTGGTAATAGAAAAAAGAACCTTAATATAAATAAAAATTTTGTTAAAATATACAATAGAGGAGTAATAAAATTATGAAAGTACTTTTTGCAGCATCTGAATGTTACCCTTTTTTTAAGACTGGTGGTTTAGCCGATGTAGCTTATGCCCTGCCAAAAGCATTAAGAAAACTAGGCATAGATGCAAGAGTTATTCTTCCAAAGTATACTGATATAAAAGATGAATTTAAAAATTCAATGATCCATAAAGGAAGTTTTAATGTACCCGTTGGCTGGCGTGATAAATATGGTGGATTGGAATACCTTGAATATGACTCTGTTCCCTTTTATTTTATAGACAATGAATATTACTTTAAACGTGGAGGAGCTTATGGATATTACGATGACGGGGAAAGGTTTTCCTATTTTTCCAAAGCTATACTCCAATCTATTTACTACATGGATGACTTTAATCCAAATATTATACATTGTAATGATTGGCAAACAGCCATGGTTCCAGTTTTATTAAAAGACTTATATAAAGATTCTTCAAGTCATAAAAATATTAAAACGGTTTATACTATTCACAATCTTCGATATCAAGGGGTTTTTGGCGAAAGTGTACTTAATGAGCTATTAAATCTTAATTCCGGTTATTATAATGAAGAAGCATTAAAATTTTATGACGGAATATCATTTATGAAGGGAGGCATAAATTTCTCAGATAGAATCACTACGGTTAGCTATAGCTATGCTGAAGAAATTCAAACTCCGGAATATGGAGAAAAGCTTGATGGTTTATTGCGTTATCAAAACTCAAAATTGCAGGGCATTGTCAATGGTATAGACTATGATTTATATAATCCTGCAAATGATAAGGATATTTATTTCAATTATGATTCTTTAAGTATTGACAAAAAAAATATTAATAAAACACGTCTTCAAAAAGACTTAGGTCTTCCTGAAGACAGCAATATTCCTTTAATAGGCATTGTATCCCGATTAGTTAGTCAAAAAGGATTTGATTTGATTAAATGTGTCATTGAAGAAATGCTTCAAGAAAATTTGCAGCTAGTAGTATTAGGCACCGGTGAGCAGCAATACGAGGACATGTTTAAGTTTTTTAAATGGAAGTATCCATCTAAAGTTTCAGCTAATATATTATTTGATAATAACTTAGCTGAAAAAATTTATGCAGCTTCAGATATGTTCTTAATGCCATCATTGTTTGAACCTTGTGGTATTGGTCAGCTCATAGCATTAAGGTATGGCAGCTTACCTATCGTCCGTGAAACAGGAGGATTAAAAGATACTGTCCATTCATATAATGAAAACACTTGTGAGGGTAATGGTTTTTCATTTACCAACTACAATGCTCATGATATGCTGTATACAATTAGAAGGGCATTAAACTTTTATAAAGATAAAGACATTTGGAACAAATTAGTTGTAAGGGCAATGAATGAGGATAACAGCTGGAATAACTCTGCAAATAAATACTTAAAACTTTATAGTGATATATTATAACTTAAAAAGATAAGGTGAAACTCTGTTTATTTCAGAGTTTCACCTTTCTATTTATTATCATTTATTAAGTTTATAACCTTATCCTTTTCATTAAAATCATCCAGTATTAAGTCCGCAGGTTTTAAATTTTGATTACCTGAATTTAAATTTTTATATCCAATACACAACATTCCTGCCTCTTTAGCAGCTGCCACACCATTTGAAGAATCTTCTATTACAACACACTCATTTGGTTTTATCATTAGCTTTTCTGCTGCATATAAAAACACATCAGGAGCTGGTTTACTTCTTTTAACAAAATCTCCAGTTACTAAGAAATCAAAATACTCATCTAATCCTAACAACTTAACCACCATTTCAATAACATTTAAAGGTGATGATGATGCCACTGCCAGTTTATAACCGGTATGGTGGAGCAGTTTAATTAATTCTCTTACACCATTTATTGGTTCAAGCTTTTCCAGCCCACACAGATAATTGTAATATTTATCTCTATCATTTTTAACAAGCTGTTCTACTGTATTTTCAAGTGAATATTTATTCTTTAATTCATTCCACATATAGTAAGATGTGGTCCCTACAAATTTGTTGTGGTATTCCAAGCTTACATTAAATCCTAAACTATTAAAGAGCTGCTGTTCAAATTTTATATGATCTGGCTCGCTGTCAATTATTACACCATCCATATCAAAAATTACTGCCTTTATCATTTGCTAAATCCTCCTAAGAACTACTTTTCTGATTGTTTATATTTATCCCTATAGTTATCCATAATTTCAGCAAATATTTCCGTATTTGACCTAGGAGTAAAAGAAACTGCATTAGCCCCGGCTAAAATTGTTTCTCTAATACTATCATCTGACTTTCCACCTGTAGCAAGTATAGGGAATTCCGGATACTGTTTTCTTATTTCTTTTACTATTTTTGCTGTATTTTTACCTCCGGCTATATTTAGAATAGAAGCTCCAGCTTCTATTCTGCTTTTAAAGTCTTCATTCTGTGAAACAACTGTAACAATAATTGGTATATCAATTGTATCACGCAATGCTCTAATAACCTCATTGCTTGTTGGGCTGTTAACAGCAACCCCCATGGCACCTTTAAATTCAGCATCCAAGCCTAAGTTCACCACTCTTTTTCCCATGGTGAATCCGCCACCAACTCCACAAAACACTGGCACATCAGAAGCTACAAGCAGTGCTTGAGTAATAAGAGGCTGGGGAGTAAATGGGTAAACCGCTAAAACTGCATCTGCATTTGTATTTTTAATCACAGTAATATCCGTAGTAAATACAAATGACTTTAATCTCTTTCCAAAAATTTTTATCCCACTTGCACTTCTTATTATTTCAGGTGCCTCAATAATTCTGCTTCTTAAGGTTCCCTTTATTTCCGGTATATATTTAGGAGTCTTTTCCATATACAAATATCCTTTCAATTATAAAATTGTTTCTATTAACCCGCCGCCTAACAGCATGTTACCTTGGTAGAATACTACAGATTGGCCCTTTGTTATAGCTCTTTGTTTATTTTCAAATTCCACTCTTACTTTTCCATCCACGTATGGATAAATTACTGCTTTTGATGGCTTTGCAGAATATCTTATTTTTGCTTCCACCCTCATAGGTTCTTCTAAGGTATCAAATGGGATGAAATTCATATCATTAGCAACTAAATTGGTTTTAAAAATATCCTCTTCGCTTCCAAGCACAACTTCATTTCTAAGTGGATTAATATCAATTACAAACATTGGTGTTCCTAAAGCTATTCCAAGACCTTTTCTTTGTCCAATAGTATAGTATACAATTCCCTTATGCTTACCTAATATATTCCCTTTCTTATCTACAAAATTTCCCTCTCTTATTTTGTTTGGTACTTGCTTCTTAATATAAGCTCCGTGGTCATTATCCGGAATGAAGCATATTTCTACACTGTCTTTTTTATTATAAACTCTTAAGCCAAGTTCCTTGGCAATTTCTCTGATTCTATCCTTTTTGTATTCACCACATGGCATTAATGTATGGGCTAATTGAAATTGACTAAAGTTATATAATACATATGTTTGATCTTTTTTATCATCTTCTGATTTCCTTATTATATACCTATTATCCTGATGTTCTATAGTTGCATAATGTCCTGTAGCGATGTAATCAGCACCCATTGCCATAGCTTTTTTTAAAAATTCATCAAATTTAATAAATTTATTACATGCAATACATGGATTTGGAGTTCTTCCCTGAACGTATTCGTCTATAAAATAATCAATAACATTTGCCTTAAATACATCTTTAAAATTCATAACATAAAATGGAATATTAAGTTTGTCCGCTACCCTTCTGGCATCTTCAACTGAGCTAAGAGAACAACATCCTCCTTCTCTTTCTTCATATTCCTCATCTTCCGGCCAAACCTGCATAGTTACCCCTATAACGTCATATCCTTGTTCTTTTAAAAGATATGCAGCAACAGAACTATCTACGCCTCCGCTCATACCTACTACAACTTTCTTTTTCATAAATTTATCACCATATCCTTTTTAATATACATAATTAATTATTATAGTTTCTCAGTCTTCCCACCAGGTTCTTCACAACTTCTATAACATGTTCAACTTGTCTTTCATTGCTGCCTGCACCCAATGTGAATCTTACTGATCCCTTTAAATATTCATTAGGCACACCAATTGCCTGAAGTACATGTGATGGATCTAAAGACCCAGCAGAACAAGCACTGCCGCTGGAAACACATATGCCCTCTCTATCCAGCATCATAAGTAATATTTCACCTTCAACATTTTTAAAACATACGTTAACATTCCCCGGAAGCCTTGAATTTTCTTCTGCTCCATTAAGGATTGTATTGGGTATTTCTAATAGTCCCCTAGTTAACTTATCTCTCAAATATCGTAGTCTTTCTGATTCACTGTTCATGTTGTTTACTGCCATTTCTACTGCTTTTCCCATACCTACTATACCTGGAATATTTTCAGTTCCTGATCTTTTTCCTCTTTCTTGAGCCCCACCATGTATTAAATTGTGAATTTTAGTGCCTTTTCTAATGTAAAGAACTCCTATACCCTTTGGCCCATAAAATTTATGTGCTGCCATGGATAGTAAGTCTATATTCATTTCATTAACATCTATGGGTACAGCGCCTATTGCCTGCACTGCATCGGTGTGAAATATTATATTTTTATCTTTGCATATATCACCGATTTCTTTCACCGGCTCAATGGTTCCAATTTCATTATTGGCGGTCATTATTGAAACCATAATAGTACTTTTTTTAATTTTGCTTTCTAATAGATTAACATCTATTTTTCCATCCCTGCCTACTGGCAGATACTCAACCTGGAAACCGTTTTTCTCTAAATATTTGCATGTATTTATAACTGCATGATGTTCAATAGCTGAAGTAATAATATGATTTCCTTTGTCTTTATTTGCTAAAGCTACTCCTTTAATTGCCCAATTATCACTTTCAGATCCACCAGCTGTAAAAAAAACTTCATCCATTCTGCAATTAATAGCTTTTGCTATTCTCTCTCTGGAAATATCAATTGCCTTCTTAGTTTCCCTGGATATAGAGTATATTGATGATGGATTTCCAAAATACTTTGTTAAGTATGGATACATTTCGTTTAAAACTTCCTGCTTTAGATAAGTAGTAGCAGCATAATCCATATATATAATATCTTCCATGTTTATCTCCTTATTGAGTTAGAATTCAACTGTAATTTCTAGTAACCCCTCTTGTATTATATAAAAATCTAGTTTATATTTATTACAAAGTTTTTGCAATACTATTTTACCCTAAACTTAAGCTTTAAGCAATTTATGCACTGCATTTTTATTTATTAATTATGTTAAATTATACTAGTAATAATTTTACCAATTAGCTAAAATATTAATAAGTACTTTTATAGAGGTGTTATTATGACCGGTGAGGAACATTATAATATAGCAAAAAAATTAGGCAGAAAAAATTATTCCAGCAATATTGCTAAAGGTAAATTAGGCTATTTACCTTCTTTAGATGGCATCCTAAAGGATGTGGAAATAATATCACAAGTTGATTTAGGTAATGTGGAAATACCTTTAAATAAAATAGTAGGAACTTATTCTCACTTAAGAAGTATTTGTTTTTCAAATAACTTTATGCCAATAATGAATGACGACTCTGAGTTTAAAAATAAATGGGCTGCCTTATGTAATGCCCATCTTAATGAGGGTATAAAACATTCTATAAAGGTTTATGAATATTTAAATAAATTTTATGTAATAGAAGGAAATAAGAGAATAAGTGTACTAAAGTATTTTAATGCTTATTCATTTTCAGCAAATGTCACTAGACTAATTCCTAAAAGAGACTCATCTGATAAAGAAAATATCATTTATTATGAATTCCTTGGATTTTACAATTTAACTCAAATAAATGTAATTTGGTTTTCTAAAATAAATAACTTTAAAGAACTGTCTAATATGCTGGAAGGATATTCTCCAAGGCTTGAAGATGGAGAAAACAAATATAAACATTTTCTTATTTATGTTTATAATATATTTAGGAGAATCTATCATGAACTAAATGGTCAAAAGCTTAATATTACAACCGGAGATGCATTTTTAGAATATGCCAAAATTTATGGTATAGATGATATTGAAAATGAAATTGTATTAAGAAAAATCCTACAACAATTCATTAAAGAACTATCCTCATTAGAAAATAGAAGTATAGATATTCAAGTAAGTCCAGAAGAATTTGACAATGGCAATATCATTAATTCCTTTAGTACATTAATCAATCCTATGAGAACCTGGAAAATTGCATTTGTTTATGCCAGAACTATTAGTTCATCAGGATGGACTTACGGTCATGAATTAGGAAGATTATATGTGCAAAGTAAGCTGAAAGATCAAGTTAAAACAGTTTACGCAGAAAATGTTCCAGAAAATGATGATGCATATTTTTATATAAGAAATTTAGCTTTAGATGGCAATCAAATAATATTCACAACAAGCCCAATATATAGAAATGCAACAATAAAATGTGCTTTAGAATTTCCAAATGTAAGGTTTTTTAACTGTTCTGAGGCAGCCCCTTATAATCATGTAAGCAATTATTTCGGAAGAACTTATGAGCCAAGATTCCTAACTGGTATAATTGCAGGTGCTATGTCAAAAAGCAATTTAATTGGTTATGCAGCCACTTCACCAACAGCAGAGGTAACAGCTTCAATAAATGCATTTGCACTAGGAGCTAAAATGGTAAATCCCCTTGCAGAGGTTAAGGTTGCATGGACAAAAGAATGGAACAGTCATAATAAATTTCAAGATGCTGATAATACATTAATACTTCAGGGATGTGACATAATTTCAAATAGAAATTTAACCATCACCAAAGATATTACAAAAAAATATGGTGTGTTTTCCATGTTATGTTCTATCTACCCTGGTACTCATTTACCCTATAGATATTTAGCAGCGCCTATATGGAATTGGGGATTATTCTATGAAAAGATAATCAATTCAGTTATTAATGATAGTGTGAAAATTGTAATGGATATGTTCAGTTCAAATTCAAAATTAATTAATTTTTGGTGGGGAATGGGCTCTGGTGTTGTAGATATTTATTATTCAAGAAAGCATGTTCCCTATGAGACCCAAAAGTTAATTGAATTATTAAAAAAAATGATTATAAGTAATGATTTTAGTCCATTTACCGGGCCAGTATGGGATAATGCCGGAATTTTAAAAATTAAAGAAGATGAATCTTTATCAGCAGAAGATATTTTAAATATGAAGTGGTTTGTGGACAATGTTACTGCACCAAATTATACTGAATAGAGCTAGTGGTAAAACACTAGCTCTATGTTTTAATATTCTAAAATATAGTACCCATATGAATTAATAATTGTAGTTTTACCATAGTTAATAACTCTTGGCTTTATTCCATAATTTAAATGGGTATGTCCATGAATAAAGTATTTAGGCTTATACCTATCTAAAAGTCTGTTAAAACTTTGAAATCCCTCATGACACAGATCCTTTTCATCTCCTAAGTCACTAGCTGCTGCATGGGTAACAAGGATATCAAAGCCGCTGTTTAAAAAAAGATTAACTTTTAATTTTTTTATTCTTCGTTCCATATCTCTTTCTGAATACTGGAAAACCACATCATTATATTTCATGCTTCCACCTAAGCCAAGTATTCTTATTCCTTTATACTTTACTAATTTTCCATCTATGGAATCGCATCCATAGGGAGGCTTTTTTATATATTCTTTGTCATGGTTCCCATGAATATAAAATAAGGGTGCTTTAATCATAGTTACAAGAAAACTTAAATATTCTGATTTTAAATCGCCGCAAGATATTATGAGATCAATATGTTTAAACCTTTCTGCATCAAAAAAATCCCATATATAATTTGATTCTATATCAGATACTAAAAGCACTTTCATATTGTATCCTGCTTTCCTGAAGGTTTTTACTAATATTTATCCTTTGTGTTTATGTCCTTCTAATTATAAATATATTAGATAACTCATAATATTTCAAGGCATAGTATGTGGTGATTTAAATTAATATATCTTTTTTAATGAATACAAAATGAGATATCAAATAGCAAACTACTGACCATATTATTAATATAGTAACACCAAAAGCTAATGTTATAGATGGATTTTGAAAGGCTTGAGCAGCAGTTCCATCTATTAACGTTGTTATTTCTCCATAGCTTGTAAACATAACTGGAGCGATTTTTAAAAGCCCAGGTATTCCTCTTACTAATACAGTCAATGCTATTACAGCTACAATACTCAGTCCCATTGACACCATTGAACTTTTAAATAAAGATGATATGAGAAATGCAAAAGATGTACACGCAACTATATATACAACTTGTAATAAAAACATTCTTATTAGATATTGTGAAATAGTGATAATATGTGTGCTGTTTGCAATTTGTATTAATGGATGTGTTCCATTTTCAGCCACTTTACTTAAATCAAACTGGTACAATGTATCAACGAACATAGGATAATGAGCACTTCCAAAACCTTTCCAAAGTCCTACTATTATCATAAATAATAGTTCCACAGATAAAATTAGCACTATTGCAGATATTACCACTGAAATGAATTTAGAAAGAAGTACCTTTGCTCTTGAAACAGGCTGAATCAATAAAAACTTTAATGTTGGAGGAGTACATTCTCCACTCACAATATCAGTTGAAAATACTATTACTCCAACTGCTAAAAAAATTGTTCCTAACTGACTAATTAAAGCAATTGCAAAATTAAAGCCATTAAATTCTTCGTCAGCTGGCTTTATTTCGTTATTTAACAAATATTTTTTCTTGCTTATGTCCATCTTTTGCTGTTCTTTATATCTATCTGGTATATTGCTGTTTTTTAATTCCTCCTCTTTAGATGTAATATCATCTTTTAATTGTTTCTTCCAGTCTATCTCCTTATTTCCAGAGGCTATTGTATCTTTTAAATTCTTTATTTCATTTTCTGTTCTTTCAATGTTTGCATCAATGTTATTATTATATTCTTCCAATGCTTTTGAATCCTTTTTTATTGCTTCAGGGATATTTTCCTTATCTCTTTTCATATAATTTAAAGATTCCTGAAGATTTTTCACTCTAAATTCAGGAGAATTATACTTTTTTCTATTCTCGTCCATTTTAAAAGAGCCATAACATATTGCTGCAGTCAAAAATATAAATGCAGCAAAAACAATATATGTTTTCTTTCTGCTAAATAACTTTATAATTTCATTTTTAATAAGAATTATCATTATCTCCTGCCTCCTTCTACCAATTCCATATACCTATCTTCTAATTTTTCATGTTTGATATATGCTTCTACTATAGCTATGTTTTGATTAACAAGACTAGCAATAATATCTGGTGAAGAGTCCTTTTTTATATTAACTATAATATTTTCATTGTCCTGCTTCACATTAACTACAATATCTAAAGATTTTAATAGTTCCATAGAATTTTTCATTTCCTTCAGCCTTAAGACTAATGTATCTGTTCCATTTATGTTATTATTTCCAGAAATACTTTCTATGGATTTTATTACACCATTATCTATAAAGGCTACTGTATCACATACCTGCTGAACTTCACTCAATATGTGTGAAGATATAAATACGGAAGTTTTACTCTCCGCTGCAGCTTTTTTTACTATTTGTCTAAAATCCATAATTCCTGAAGGATCCAACCCATTAGTTGGCTCATCTAATATTAACAGCTTTGGATTTGATAATAAGGCTGCACCTAATCCAAGCCTTTGCTTCATTCCAAGAGAATACTTTTTTACCCTGTCATCTATTCTATTTTCCAATCCTACAAGTTTTATAATTTTACTTATTTCATCTTTTGGTATCTTTCTGATTGCTGCAATCTGATTAAGATTTTCTCTTCCTGATAAATATGTATATAACTCAGGATTTTCTACCACTGCTCCTACTTCTTTAAGCGCTGCCTCTCTTTCTTTAGATATTTCTTTACCCATTATTGAAATTGTTCCTTTATTTGGAGATATAAGGCCCACTAACATTCTAATAGTTGTGGTTTTTCCTGCTCCATTGGGTCCCAGAAAACCAAAAATCTCTCCTTCTTTTACGGAAAAACTAATTCCCTTTATAATCTCTCTTTTACCTAACCGCTTGTATACATTATCAACCCTAAGTACATCCATGATATTTACTCCCCCTCATTTATTTAACCTTATATTAAAAAATTTACATATATATCCATTCTAATATATATAATTATTAATTCAACCTTTTCTACCATTTTGTAATTATTCTGACACATTTATAAATAAAAAAGGTTGGCACAAAACCATATGTTGTGACAACCTTAATAATTATTTCTCTTCTACAAATCCAAACTTCTGCCATGCTTCAATGTAATCTAATAAAAATAACTCTTGTTCTGAAATTCTCCCTACTACATTAGTTTTACCTGAATTCTCCATGTCCTTAAGAGCAATTTGAAGTTCTCCTGCATAATGTCCATAAAGAGATGTTTCAATTATTACGTCTCCCCTTTTTATATCCTTAGTATTGAAAGGTAAAAATTCATGTCCCTTATATTTTACCCTGCTTTGCGTTGATCTGATCAGGTAATTTGATACATCCCCTCTGTTGAAATGAAGCTCCTCTAATACTATTTTTCTTTCTATATCAGGGATATTATCTACAAGTTTTATGTTAAAGGATAGCATTTCCTTATTTATTTTGCTTAAAGTCTGCAGTTCCTTTTCTGATGCAAAAGCATTTGCTATTATTACATCATCTATAAGTCCTGTGGTAAATAAGTGCTTTGTTTGAACATCAATTGGGAGATTTCTATGAAGTTCTAACGTACATAATCCTTCGTTTACAGGCCATGGTCCAAAGGTAGCATCATTAGATGATACAAAAGCTGCTGTTCTTATTCCATATTGTTTAAATTGTTTTGAGCAATATATAAAATGTTCATAGCTTAATCCTGAATATTTATGTGGATAAAAATTATGACACCCCAGAAGTTTCTCAGTATTTGGCTTATAGCTCATTATATTATCTATATACTTAGTACCATTGCTCATATTTATCTCAATATTAAGACCAAATGGATTAAATGTCATTAATGATTCCTCTAAACCGCTGTAACCAGCATCTAATCTGATGCCATATGCACCTAATTCATTAAAAAATGTAAGGTCGCTGTAACCTATTCCAAGTTCCCCAAATACCCTTGGACTAACATCTGCAATAACTTGCATTCCAAGTAGATTTGCCTCAGCTATGGTTTCTTTAAATTCCCTTACTATTTTTTCCTTATCTCCTTCTACAGATAGAAGACATGTAAATATCCTTTTAAATCCATATTTATGAGCTAATTTTATATAATTGATATTATCCTCCTTAGAAGCATGTCCCGGATAAACTGAAATTCCTAACTGTCTCATTTTACTATCTCCCTTTCCCAAATGTTATATTTCCAAGCACAACTCTTTCTTTAGCTCCCGTGGCGCCAATTACATTACCCGGGTTGCCATTTACAGCTTCATTAGCCAGTACAGCAAAAGCTACAGCCTCCTTAGCATCAGAAGAGTATCCTAAATCCTCTTGAATTAAAACTTTGCTTTCCGGCAAATATGATTGTATCATCCTTACAAGAGTATCATTATAGCTTCCACCGCCGCCTAATATAACCTCTTCTATATTTAGTTTAGGAAATACAAAACATCTATAGTTATATGCAATGGATTTGGCAGTGAAAGCAGTAACTGTTGCTATCAAATCTTCTGGTCTTAAATTTGACCATTTTTCAAGTAATGCATCAACAAACTGGCTGCCAAAAAGCTCCCTACCTGTGGTTTTAGGAGGAGGGTTCTTTATATAGTCAATATCCATAAGTTCATTTAACAATGCTTCATTTATTTTTCCCTGAGCAGCAAAAGCACCGCCTGCATCATAGTTTACTCCTTTTAATCTCTTTGTAACTTCATCAATAATCATATTTCCAGGTCCTGAATCAAAAGCATATACATCATCTAATCTGCAGTTGGCAGGCAGTATAGTTACATTACCTATGCCTCCTATATTTTGCAGTGCTCTGTTTTTATTACTCCTATATAAAATATACTCTGTATAAGGTACTAAAGGGGCTCCCTCGCCGCCTGCTGCCATATCCATGGTTCTAAAATTGGAAACTACAGTTGCCCCCGTTTCATATGCTATAACAGCAGGTTCTCCTATTTGCAAAGTTGATGTGCAGTAATTTTTATAAGCCTTTGGAATGTGAAAAACTGTCTGACCATGAGAACCTATTAAGTCTATTTTCTTAAGTGGGAACTTAGCTTTGATGCATAATTCCCTTACAGCTTCTGCAAATAAGTATCCAAGCTTAAAATTCAAACTACATACTAATTCTACGTTGGACTTTTCTATAGAGAAGCAGTCTTTAATTTCACCCTTAATATTTTCTGGTATTTTCTTATTTATAAATTCTACTAATTGTGCCTTAGTATTTTCTCCAAAGCCAGATATTTTTACTAAAGCGGCATCTATTCCGTCTAAAGAAGTTCCTGACATTAATCCAACTACATACTTATCCAATGTATCCCTCCTAATTTTCATTGATAAGATTTCTTGCTAGATAATAAGCCCCCTTAGTAGGAGACACCTTTTCGTTAACTATAACTACTGTTTCTAAATTGGTTTTTAAATAATTTTCAAATTCTTCTCTTACAATTTTTATTTCTGTAAGTATACTTCCTTTAATTCCTATCTTTATTTGTCCAGAAATGTTAAGTTTTCTGTATAATCTTTCAGTATTAACTGCTAACTCTTTTCCTGCATTTTTTAAAATAGCAATTGATTCTTTATCATTTTTATTTGCCATAGCAGCAACTAAAGGAACAAATGCTGCAATCTGAGCCTTATTTGAAGAATATATAAAACCTTTTATGTCATTAGGTTCATTTATATTCAGCTTTTTCATAATGGTTTTAGATAATGGACTAATTGGTAAATTACAATCATCTTCTAATGTTATATTTTTAAAGGCTTGCATAGCTATATAATAACCGCTTCCTTCATCTCCAAGTATATGCCCCCATCCACCTGTTCTACCTTTTTTACCATTGTAAATTCCATAGCTTATAGAGCCTGTCCCTGAAATAGTTAATATTCCATCCTCTCCTTTAAGCAATGCAGCATGTGCAATGTCTGCATCATTAGTAACTTTAATAGAAACACCATACTTTTTATGAAGAATTTTTTCTACTTTTTCAATGTTGTTCCCAGATTCTACCCCTGCAATGCCAAGAAACATATATACACATTTATTATTATCTTCTATGACGTCTACCTCTTTTATACATTTATCAATGGCTTTATTTATATTGTATAAAGCCTCCTCAAATTCCAAAATTATATTACCAAATCCAGCCACTCCTCTGCCTAGGACTTTACCATCTAAACTGTAGGCCACTGCTTCAGTTTTAGTGCCTCCGCCATCTACTCCAACAATATATTTCACACAAGTCACCCCCATATTTTTTATATATTGATAATAGGTTCTGCTAATATAATTTCATCACAATAATTATATATTTATAAGTATTTCTAAAATATTGGCCACATCATCACTGCAAAATGTTACTTCAAGTGTATCACCCAAGCTATCCAGTGAATCTTTAAGATAATTGTATATATCTTCATATCTTGAAGTAATAATTTGAACATTTTTACACTTAGGTGTTTCCTCTTTATTTAATATAGCTTGAACGAGGCTTCCGAAATGCATTAACAATCCATTGAGTTTTTCTCTATCCACATGGATATCAAATATATGCTTTAATTGGGTTATAATCTTCATAAAGCCATCAACAATTTCATCTGAATTTTCCAATTCCATATAATCTTTATAAACTGTCTTTATGTTTGATATAAATTCATCTTTCTTAATTCCCTGCTCAAAATCTTCCCCCATAAAGTCCTTAAAAAATTTATCCATTGATATATATTCTATTCCGGGAAGATTAATATTAAAGGCGCTTATAACGGCTACTATATTTGCCTCTTTTTTTATTTTTAAAATGGCATTTTCAAATTCCTTTTTATCTTTGATACTTAAATTTATTACCTCATACTTTTCCTTGTCATACCTGGTGTAAACTATGTCCTTAATCTTCTGAGCAGTACCCTGCCCAGTAGAGCATGCAGTTATTATAACTTCCTTTTTTATTTTTATATTATCCACTGTTAAGTTTCCAACATATCTGCTTTCCAAATCAATAGATTTTACTAATTCCTCCAGGCTTTGGTTCATAATTGCCTTCCTGGTTGCCTCAATTGCTGTAGCAGTAGTTACCATGTCTACTGATCTGACTTCTATTCCTGTGCTGTTCTTTATCATTTTATCAAATAGTTTCAAAGAACCCATATCTACTAAAATTAATACTCCTATGCCCTCATTAGAGATTTTCACCATTTCCTCAATTTTATGAAGCGCAGTCTCTGGATTCATAGAAAGAGGCATATCAAAAGCAATGGCATGGTTTGTATTTAAAAGCTGATTTACTACATCCACCATAGATGTGGCAGTATTAGTACCATGCATTGCAACAATAATACCAACCTTTGGCTTTTTTTCTTCAATATCTGCTGCGAAAAACATGGTTATAAAACCAATCTCATCAATAGGAACATCTAAATTATATTTCTGCTCTAATTTATCTGCTAATTTAATTGCAAGCTTAAATTCTTGGGGATATTTTTTTCTTATCTCATCTATTTTGGGATTTTCAATAATTCTGTTTTCCCTGAATCTTCCAATAAATGTGTCTATGTGTATAAGTAATCCTAAAAAGGTATTTTTAGATATTTTCCTTTTAAGTTTATATTCTGCTAAATACATAAAACTATTTAATAAATCATATAGATCATTATTTACTATTCTTTTTATTCCGTCCTCTTTATTTTCTATGTTTATTGTAGACAAATACGTGTTTATAAATTTTTCTATCTCATTAGATATTCTATTTTTAATTGTCTTTTCGTCTATACCTTTTGATTTTAAGCTTTCAGTTCTTTTCTCAATAAATTCATACAAGTTACCAGATAGACTATACTTGTCGTTTATATCCTCTTTGTTTTCATATAAGTAACTGCCTATATTCAGTTTAATGGAGGTTGGTTTTATTTTTTTAGATACCAGTAATCCAGTCCTTACTTGTTCCGGGAAATCCTCTAATTTAATTGCCAATACATATCCAGAAAACATACTTCTCAGGAATGATTTTGCACAAGCAATTTGTATATGGCTTTTAAGTTCACCTATGTTATTAGGACAGTCATAATTTAAAAGTGCTGTTAGTGCATCACCTTCAACCTCTACACTTTTACCGATTCTTTTTGATTCTTCCTCTAGGAACCTTTGTATTAGTTCCATTCTTTCCTCTGAAGTTCTTTCACGAAGGCTAGGTAATTTAATAACTATTGGAATTCTTCTAGTAAATGTTTTAAGCAATGAAGATTCAATGTTTTCCGTTGTTGCACAAATAATCATTATATTTATTTTTATTTCTTTTGTATCTCCAAGTGGGGTATATTTACCTTCATCAATTAATGTGAACAGCATTTCCTGACCTTCAGGAGTTAATCTATGTACTTCATCTAAAAATAGAATTCCATTTCTAGCCTTTTCGATTATTCCTTGCCTATCCACAGTAGCGCCAGTATATGCACCTTTTTTAACTCCAAATAAATAGGATATTAATAAATTAGGATTATTAGCATAATCTGCACAATTAAATACAGTAAATTGTCCACTGCCAGCAGAAGGCCTTACCTCTTGAGAATATTTAAACATAGTTTTAGCAAAAAATGATTTTCCCACCCCTGTTTCCCCAATAATAAGGGTATGAAGTCCATGTGGTGGATATACAATAGCAGCTTTTGCAAGAGCTATGGTTGATTTAAGACTTGAATTTTTCCCAATGACACTATCAAAAACAACTTTTTTTTGCTTTATATGCTCATTAAGTTCCATATTTTGCAAAGGATGGGCATCAATATCTTTTGCAAAGTATAGAACTGGTCTTCCTGTGCTTTTCCCTATTTTTTCTTGTTTTATGAGTTTGCTAAATTCTCTTGCTACGTTGGCTCTTTGCATATTTAATATATCCGCTATCTCCTCTGTGCTAAAACCCGTTATTCTTCCATTTTGTTGCAATTGTTTAGCACATAAATCCTCCAGTGCGTTATAAACAGTTTCACTTCTCACTGTACATCTCACCTCAAATAAAAGTTATCTTTATGACATTATATCATTTAAATTTGCTGAATTATTTTTTAATATTATATATGATACCTTTTATTTCTTTTTTCTCTAACTTAATTCTAGTCATTTCAAAAAACATTATGCACATTACAGAAAATACTAATAGCAGTATATTCCATACTATTGTATTTATATTCTTAAATATTAACAATGGAATTATAATTACAAATGGAGCTATAACAGCAATAACCCATCTATTAATATTAAACTTTTTTATAGTTATTCTTGTTAGAAAAACAGATCCTAAAATTAATAATACTAAACCGATTATGTAAAGAAGTTTTATTAGCATATTATTCTCCTTTTAAATTTATTTATTATATACTATTTTCATCATATCTACCATTTGTTCTATGAGATTTTTTTCCGAAATTGCAGTCATTAGTTGATCTTGTGCATGTACCATAAGCAATGACATTTTTAAGCTGTTTCCATTTAATTCAGCTTGTATGAGTTTAGTTTGTGTGTTATGAGCTAGGTCTAACTCATCTTGAGCTTTAACCAATAACTCCTTAGCCTTGTCTAGATTTTTTTCTTTTGCCTCTTTTAATGCTTCATATGCATATCCCCTGGCATCTCCGCCATGAGATATGATTTCAAATATTTCTTGTTCCATAACAATTCCTCCTGTATGCTAACAATTTTTATAAGGCACCGACAGGATTAATGACCATCGGTGCCAATATTATTGTAAATATTATGCTTCCACTGAAGTTGATTCTGAAGTTGTCTGTTCTTCTTGAACCATTTTCTTTTCATATGCCTTGAAGAATGGATAGTAAATAACTGCTGTTAAAGCAATGTTTATTATAACAAGTAAGGCCGCTCTCCAATCTCCACCTGTTGCAACATATGCTCCTATTGGTGCTGGAAGAGTCCATGGTGCTATTATTGATACCTTAGATACGAATCCTGCTGCTGTGGCACCATATGCTACTATAGCGGCAACTACTGGAGAAAGGATAAATGGTATTGCAAGTATTGGGTTCATAACAAGTGGTGCACCAAATATCAATGGTTCATTAATATTGAATATACCTGGAATTATAGAGAATCTTCCAACTCTCTTTAAATATTCTGATTTTGAGAAACACATAAGTGCTGCTAAACTTAATGTGGCACCTGCTCCACCTATCCATATAAACCATTGAAAAAATGGTTCTGGAGCTATGTTAGGTAGTGGAGTACCTGCTGCAACAGCTTGTGCATTTTGGTCAAGTAATACTAACCATATAGGTCTTATAAGTGAACCTATAACTGACATACCATGTATACCAGCAGACCAAAGTACAGTAATAAGAATAACTGGTATTAATACGCCGGCGAAAGTATTACCAGCAATGTTTACAACTGGTTTAAATATATTCATAATTGCAGTTTGTATGTCAAAATTTAACCAAACTCTTAAAAACCAAATAACTGTTATTATAACTGCAGCTGGTATTAATGCTTCAAAAGATCTTGATACTGATTCAGGAACTTGTTCTGGCATTTTAATAGTAACATTATATTTTTTAAGTATTCTTAATGTTTCAACAGCAAATATCATACATATTATTGCCGCAAACATTCCGGATCCTCCAAGGTTAGCCATTGGCAATACCCATCCCATTGGAGCAGCTCCTGCTACTTTAGCCTTTGCTGCTGCTGTCATTACAGTATCCACATTTAATGGAATAACTGTAAAAAGGAATGCGCATAATGAAAGTACACCGCCGCTTATCCCATCTAATTTATAGGATTTAGCTAAACTGTATCCCATTCCATAAGCCGCATAAAGTGACATAAGACCCATTGTTAATCTATATGGCACCATTATCTTTCCAACATAAGGTGCAACTGCCTTTGCCCAAGATGCTACTGGAGGCTGTGCAATTATCAGAAAGAAAGAACCTACTATAATTAGAGAAATAGTTGAAATAACACCATCCCTTATAGCTCTTAAGTGTCTTTGTTCTGACATTCTAGCCATAGGCGGCATGAACTTTTCTTCAATCCAATTTAGAAACTTTTCCATTTAATATTTCCCCCTTTATGGTTTTTATATTGTGTGTTTTTTTATTTGCTCCAATACTTTTGGTGCACCTATTGGTGTATACCCCATGGGAACAATCATTTCTACAGGTACATTTAAAGGTTTAGCTTGCTCTTCAAATGTTTTAAGTCTGTGCTTTACTTGAGGCGCAACTATTGCTAAGTCATAACCGCCTGTTTTGAGCTCGTCCTCAAAATCACCTGTACCTACTGCTTTAATTTCTAAAGGAAAGTTCTGTTTGTCAGCTTCAATTTTTATTGCCTTAACTACTATAGAACTGGACATTCCTCCCGAACATACCATCAGTACCTTCATATTAAAACCTCCTATTTAATAAAATATTATTACGAAGATTATATTAGCAATTATCATGCCAATGTGTGAAAAGTCAAATAACACAAGCATTGTAGAAATAGTGTATCAACGGGGAAATTTTTGATACACTATTTTAATTGCTCATGATACAGAAAACTTAACCTTCATAACACCAAAATTTATTATACACCCATAAACATAAAAACAGGTTATCACAAAATTACATTTTATGATAACCTGCTAAATTATGCTGCTACAACTCTTGAAACTATTAATGCTATACCAATTAATAATCCTGCAATTACAATTGCTACAGCCGTATTATTCTTTTCTAATTCCTTGTTAAAGTCAAGGGGAATCATCAAGTCAAAAATCTTATAACCAACTGCCATTATAACAATACCTAAAAATCCAAACAAAGCACTTAAAAGAATATCTCTTACCATAAATTCCATCCTTTCATATCATATAAATTTATTAATATATATTCTATAAAAGTACTTTAATTCCTTTAATTAGTAAGTTTAAAAGAAAAAAACTATATTTATGATAAAATGCAATTTATATTATAGTGCTTTTGGGAATTAAATTTCAGTAATATCTTGTTTGTAATATAAATTTATAAGCTTGTCCAATTCTTCACTGAGCCTTAAGGCTCTTCCTTTGCACAACTCTTGCTCTTTCTCAGTTAGTTTATTTATTATATCCCTTAGTGAATCAATTTTTTCTAATAGTGCTTCATTCATTTTATCATCCCCATTTTCATATAAACACAACATTTGTTATTATATAGCAATTTAATTATAAATTCAACATAAATTCCATAAATTCTCATTGTTATATTTTACACAATCAGCATTTTATTTATTCTATGAAATGCTTCTGCTAATATGCTTTTGTTGACTGTACATGCTATTCTTATATAGCCTTCTCCATACATTCCAAAGGCTGTGCCGGGTATGGCAACAATATGTGCTTCATTTAACAGCTTTTCGCAAAACTTTTCAGAAGATAATCCAGTTTTCTTTATATTCATAAAAATATAAATTCCTGCTTTTGGCTTAACTGCACTAACATTTGTGAGAAATCTAATTTCATTGTAAGCATAATCTATTCTTTCCTTAAATTCATCTCTAACTTTAGCTACAATTGATTTTCTATTTTTAAGTCCATAAATTGCAGCTCTTTGAGAAATTGTTGGAGCTGAGAAACATATTCCTTCATTTATATTTTTCATTGTATTAATAATGTAGTCTGAAGCAATCACATATCCAATCCTCCAGCCTGTCATACAAAAATCCTTTGAAAAACTTCCTAAAGTAATAGTTCTCTGCTTCATACCTTCTACAGAAGATATGGGATAAAATTCATCATCATAAGTAAATCCATCATATACATCATCAGATATTACAACCAAATTATTATTTATGGCAACTTGTGCTATTTCATTTATTAATTCCTTGCTAAAATATGCTCCCGTAGGATTATTGGGGGAATTTAATATTATAGCTTTTGTTTTATTGTTAATTAACTTTTGTAATTCATCAATATTGATGTTAAATTGTTCTTCTTCGCAGGTTTTTAGTTCTACAAATTTTCCCCCAGCCATTTCAATTTGATCCCTATAAGGAGTAAAATATGGAGAATGTACAATAACTTCATCTCCAGCATTAATAATAGACTGCAATGCTAGAAACATTCCATGGCAAGCTCCCACGACTACCATAACTTCATCCTTATTAACATTTACATTATAACTATCATTATAAAAACTAATTATCTCTTTTATTAACTCTGGATCTCCAGTAGGTTCTGCATATCTTGTATATCCGTTTTTTGCGTCATTAAATGCAGACTCAATTACTTCTTTATCAGTTATTATATCTGGATCACCTAAACTTAAGTCAATTATGTCATTAAATTTTTTTGTAAGCTCAGCTGTTTCTGACATAGGATTACTTGTATTTTTTAAGTATTTTTCTGCCAAGAAATTATTTTTCATAACATAGCACTCTCCTAAATTAAAGTATTTTGCTCAAAAAGTCCTTTGTTCTTGAATTTTTAGGGTTATTAAATAATTCCTCGGGAGTACCTTCCTCTAGTATTTTGCCATCATCCATAAAAAGAACTCTGTCACCAACTTCTTTTGCAAAACCCATTTCATGAGTTACAACAACCATAGTCATTCCTTCTGATGCCAATTCTTTCATAACATTTAGAACTTCTCCTACCATTTCAGGATCTAAAGCCGATGTTGGTTCATCAAACAGCATTACATCCGGCTCCATAGCTAGTGCTCTTGCTATTGCTATTCTCTGCTTTTGTCCCCCAGATAATTGTGATGGGTAAGAATCAGCCTTTTCTTCCAGCCCTATTTTCTTTAGCAATTTAAATGCAATAGAGTTTCCTTCATCAGTGGACATTTTTTTTACATTTATAGGAGCTATGGTTATGTTTTCCAACACGGTTTTATGCGGGAAAAGGTTAAATTGTTGAAACACCATTCCCATTTTTTCTCTAAGCTTGTTTATATCATTTTTTTTATCAGTAATTTTCATACCTTCAAAGGTTATTGATCCTCTATCAGGAGTTTCAAGTAAATTTAAGCATCTTAGAAAAGTACTTTTACCAGATCCGCTTGGACCTATAATAACAATAACCTCTCCCTTTTGTATCTCTATATCAATTCCTTTTAATATGTGATTTTTTCCAAAGCTTTTATTCAAATCACTAACTTCTATCACTTGCTCTCATCCTCCCTTCAACTATCCCCAGTAGTTTTGATAATGTAAATGTCATTATAAAATATATAAATGCAGCTACCAGCAGCGGCTCAAATGGTTTAAATATATTTCCTCTTACAGTATCTGCATTATACATCAATTCATGTATTCCAATTATAGATACAATTGAAGATTCCTTAATAACTGTAATAAATTCATTTCCTAAAGCAGGAAGTATGTTTTTGAATGCCTGAGGTATAATAATTTTTTTCATAGCCAGTGCCTCAGTCATTCCTAAGCTTCTTCCTGCTTCCATTTGTCCCTTGTCTACTGCCTGAATGCCAGCTCTTATAATCTCTGCTACGTATGCAGAACTGTTAATTGAAAGTGCTAAAATACCTGCAACAAAATCAGGAAAGTCACTTCCAAGGGCTGGAACAGATGGAAAGTTAACGCCTATAGCAGGGAGTCCATAGTATATTATATATAATTGAACTAACACTGGAGTTCCTCTGATAAATTCTATATAGGATACCGCAATGTATTTTAATATTTTATTCTTTGATAATTTCATTAATGATAATAGCAACCCCAAGATTGTACCTGCCAGTACTGTAAAAACTGCCAATAAAAGTGTATATTTTGCTCCATTCATAAAAAAGGATGAATATTTACCTAAAAATGAAAAATCCAATGTTATACCTCCATTATAAAATTATTTCCATAAAAAGCCATAAAAGATAATGATAGCTCATTATCTTTTATGTATCAGATTATTCTACCTGGTTATTTGCATCTGTAACAAATTTATCAATACTATTTGATTTCATTAGTTTGTCCAATGTACTATTTACTGCTTTAACAAAGTCTTCATTTCCCTTTTTAAATGCTACAGCGGAACCTTTTTCCTCATTTTTAACTTTAACATCTGAAACAGATATATTTTTGTTCTTACTTGCATAGGAAGTAGCTACAGGTAATTCAACAATAATTGCATCTACTTTCTTATTTTGTAACTGCATTACTAAATCAGTAACTTTACCTAAAGACTTAATTTCAGAGCCAGCCATTTGATCTTTAGCGATTTGTTCCTGTGTAGTTCCCTTTTGAACCCCTATTTTTTTGCCTTTTAAATCATCAATTGTTTTATACTTGTCTTTATCTTCTGTTCTTACCATTACACTATTAATGGATGTATAATATACTTTTGAAAAGTCAACACTCTTTTTTCTATCTTCTGTTGGATTCATACCAGCTATTACAATATCAACATTGCCTGACTGCAAAGCAGCTAGAAGTCCGTCAAAACTCATATCCTTAATTTCCAGCTTTACGCCTAAGTCTTTTGCAATTTCATTTGCTATGGTAATATCAAATCCTACTATTTCATCTTTTCCATTTATTGTTTTATGGAATTCATATGGTGGGTAGTCAGCACTTGTCCCAACTACTAATTTTCCACTTTTCTTTATCTGATCTAACTTTGTTTCTTTTGTAGTCTGTACAGCAGCATTTGATGTACTTTTCCCACAAGCAGTTATGGAGACTATCATTGATAACGAAACTATTACTGCTAATACTTTTCCAACAAATTTTTTATTCATATTTATTCACTCCTCATTTATTATCTATGTATAATAATACATTATTTTTTATAATTATGCAATACTTATTTTATTTTTTTATTGGTAATATATTGCTTCCATTTGGCATAATATATATTTTTTGAGTATTTTTATTTTTGAATAAAGCTGATATTTCTTCATTGTCTTTAATTACATTTATATTTGCCTTGTTTACAGTTTCACTACAAATATCTGATATTAAAATTACGTTATACTCTTCAGCAATTTTACAAATTAGATATGCTGTAAATTTTGCTATTGTAAAACTTCTTCTTAATTCATCTTCCCTTTCAAGATTATTTTCAAAGTTATTTATAATCTCCTTCATCTCTTTGTTACCTATGCCTTCAACACATTTTGCAAAAAGTACTATTTTTCCGCCTTTTTTCACTGCTTCTTTAGCATTACTCAAAGCTTTTGAGGCTTGATATAAATCAATATCCTTGGGATAACCTCCAGCAGAAATAATAATCTCATCAGCTAAATCATTAATTTCTACTCCGTAATTTTCTTTTACAATTTCACAGCCTTTTTCAAATGCCTTTTCAAAATTGCCCGCAACAGCAGCACTTATTTTTCCATTAGAATCCGTTATTACATTGAATAGAAATGATGGCTGCACCATGGAACAAGCCTCCATCATGTCCATATGAATGGGATTGCCAATTAAATTTCCACAATTACAATTTTCATCTATTCCTCTTTTGCTGCTGCTTAAAACTAATGAATGATTTGCCATTATGGTCTTATATGAACTAGCTCCTGGTAATATGGACTTTCTTCCGCCTCCAAAGCCAGCCATATCATGAAATGTGATACCACCTGTTATTATTATTTTACTGAAATCCATCAACAAATTATTAACTATAACTGGTGTGTTATATGAAGTTGTCCCTAGATATTTCATGTTGTCGTTATCCATACAATTGTGGTCCACAATTTTAAATCTTCTATACAATTCTTCCCCTAGTATGCTTTTATGCTCTTCTTTTGTACTGCTTCTATGAGATCCTAATGCACAAATAAAGATAATATTTTCATCCTTAATTCCTGACTTTTTAATTTCACCTACTAAAATAGGTAAAAAAATATTCTGTTTTTGCCATAACCTAGTTACATCTGAAACAATAATACATATTTTATCTTCTGAGGTAATTAATTCATCTACCCTTCTGCTGCCAATTGGATTTTGCAGTGCTTTTTTTATTATATTTTCTTCATCCATATATGAATCAAATTTCTTATCTAATATAGAAACATCTATATTTTCCTCAAGAGAAATTTCCTTGTAACTTGTACCATATTTTAATTTAAATATCTTCATATCTTCCTCCACAAATTACCAATATTTAATTATTCATTATACAATTTATAAATTATATAATGAATAATTATACATGTCAATGTATTTTTATGACGAAAACGATAACAAAATTAAAGAAAAAAATACCCCAAAATAGAAATTACTTTCTATTTTGGGGTATTGATATTTTATAATAATGATTTGTCAGGTGTTACAATAATTTTAACATGCTTTTTCTTTTCTGGTCCAGTTAATGCACCGAAACCCTGTTCAACAATATCATCTAAAGCAATCTTTTTGGTAATATACCCTTCTGCTTTTATTCTTTTATCTGCCATTAATGCAATTGTAGCCGGGAACTCATGTCTATACGCTAATGTTCCGATGATTTTCTTTTCTTGAAAAACTAATACATTTGGATTGATATTTACTGGGCCTTCCCAAATACTAGTTACTACCATTGTGCCTTCAAATTTTATGCTGTCAAGTCCAATATCAAGTCCCGTCTGTGATCCGGTGGTTTCAAAGCATACATCAACACCTACACCGCCTGTTAATTTTTTAATTTCTTCAGGAATATTTACTTCATTTGGATCTAGAACTACATCTGCTCCTGATCTTTTTGCATATTCCTGTCTAATAGACTTCCTCTGTAAAACTATAATCAGCTTTGCTCCTGCAGCTTTTAAGCATTCAATGGTTGCTATTCCTATTGGTCCTGATCCAAGTACTAATGCTGTATCTCCAGCTTTGAAATTTCCTACTCTTACAGAGTGTACTGCCACAGCTATGGGCTCAATTAAAGCGGCCTGTTCATATGACATGTTGTCTGGAATTTTATGCACAAACTCTGATGGGAATACAGTATATTCTGCAAATCCTCCACCACTTCCGCATAATCCATGAAATCCAAGTGATGAACATAAATTATATTTACCTTCTCTACATGCTGGACATTTTCCACAAGCTACAATAGGTTCTACAACTACTCTGTCTCCAACTTTGAAACTAGTAACACCATTTCCTACTTCAACAATTTCTCCTGAAAATTCATGTCCTAAAACAACTGGGGCAGTGTTTCCACTTAGTGGATGAGGTTGCCCTACTGGAATAAAAATTGGTCCTCCTAAATATTCATGCAAATCTGAACCACAAATTCCACACCATTTAACTTTAATTTTTACGGAACCGGAAGTTACTTTTGGTTCATCAATTTCCTCAACTCTTACATCTTTTTTTTCATACCATAATGCTGCTTTCATAAAATATCCTCCTTAGATTATAATCATATAAAATATAGGAGCAATTTTCATGCCAGTGTGAACATGGGGACTTTGTTTGTTTTTTAACTATCAATTCTCATTTATGAGAATAATTTTGTATCATTAATGAGATTTATTTTCTACTACTGATGTGACAACCTATTTTAATAAATTATATTTTTTTATCTTTCTATACATTGTGGCTCGGCTTATCCCAAGAAGTTTTGCAGCATTTACAATATTATTCTTAGTTTTATCAAGAGCTCTTATTATATTTTCTCTTTCTACAATATTCATATCAATTAAAGTATCATCAATTTGATATTTGTTTTGGTATGATAAAGTGCTATCAGTTAATCCCTGTGCTGTAATGAGATCTCCTTCACTTAAGTAATACGCCCTTTCCACAATATTTTCTAATTCACGTACATTTCCTGGCCAACTATATTCTGTTAAACTTTTCATAAACTTTGAACAAATAACCTTCTTTTTTCCATTATGAATATTTAACCTATTAACAAAATGATGTGCAAGTAATTCTATATCCACCTTTCTTTTATTTAGGGATATGATTTTAATATTCATTACATTAATTCTATAAAATAAGTCTTCCCTGAAATTCTTATTTAAAATTTCTTTCTCCAGATCCCTATTTGTAGCAGCAATAATTCTTACATTAAGTTTTCTCTCATAATTTCCACCCACCCTAGTAACTGTTTTATTATCCAGAACTCTTAATAATTTAGATTGCATATCTAAAGGCAGTTCTCCAATTTCATCAAGAAAAATAGTGCCCTCATCCGCTAATTCAAATTTGCCCGCATGCCCTTCATTAGCAGCTCCCGTAAAAGCTCCCTTTTCGTATCCATACAGCTCACTTTCCATCAATTCCCTAGGGATAGAGGCGCAATTTACTGCAACAAATGGACCATTTTTATTATTACTGTAATTATGAATAGCATGAGCAAACAGTTCTTTTCCCGTTCCACTATTACCTTCAATAAGAACACTGCAATTGCTTAAAGCCACTTTTTTAGAATAATCAATAATTTCCATCATTTTTTTATCTTTAGTAATAATGTCATTGAAACTATAAGATGCGTTAAAACCAATTACTTTATTAACAAATTTATTAATATTTTTTATAGTCTTAAAAGTTATTACAGTACCCATATTTTTATTGTTATTTAATATTGGTACTGCATTCATGCTGCATTTAATTCTTTTATTTTTTTTCTTATAAAAATCACAATACAAATTATAATATGGTTTTTCATTGTATTCTAAATTATTTATAAAATCTATATCTCTTAATATCTTATTTATATTAAGGTTTATTATTTCATTAATTGAATATTCCAATATGCTACAAGCCATATCATTGACCTTTATTATTTTTAGTCTATCATCTAAGATTACCATTCCATCGGATATCGATTGAAAAGTAGCGTTTATTAAATTATTAGATATAGAGAATGCTAATTGTTTTTCAATTGAAAAGGCGCCAGTTAACACCATTCCTAAAGTATGAATGTGTGCACCTTCATAATTACCAGACATATCTAAACATCCAATAATATTATTATTTTCATCATGTATTGTGGCTGCTGAACATGACCATGTATGGTGTTTTTTACAATAATGTTCTGATGCTATAGTTTGAATGGGCTCATCCATATATAATGAAGTACCTATCGCATTAGTTCCAACTTCCTTTTCCGTCCATAGTGCTCCTTTTATAAAATTTAACTCGCTTGCTTTTTCCATAATATTTTTATCACCTATTACTTCAAGAAGGCATCCTTCATTATCAGTTAGTATTATAGAAAATCCTGATCCAGCTACAGTTTTATACATTTTCTCCATTATTGGTTTAGTTACAAACAACAATTGTTGATTTTGCTCAATTTTTTTAGATAGTACATCGGAAGTTACTTTTCTTCCTATTCCTCCATTATAATCAACATTAAAGTTTTTACATCTAATCCAAGAATCCCCAATGATTTTTCTAACATTTTTATTAATTGCTCCAGTATTTATAAATTCTTTTAAGTAGTCTTTAGTGTTAACCATATAAGTATTTGCTTAACCTCCATATATATTACTTTGACTATAGTTTAAATTTTAATATTCTCATAGAATTAAGAACAGCTATTAGTGAAACTCCTACATCCCCAAATACTGCCTCCCACATTGTTGCTATACCTATTGCACTAAATGCTAGAATAATAAATTTAACGGATAAAGCAAAAATTATATTTTGTGTTACAATTTTCTTTGTATATTTTGCGATTTTTAAAGCTTTAGATATTTTTGGCAGTTCATCATCCATTATTACTATATCCGCAGCTTCAATAGCGGCATCTGAGCCAATACCCCCCATGGCAACCCCAATATCTGCTGTTACTAATACTGGTGCATCATTTATACCATCACCAACAAACATAATATTGTTCTTGCCATTAATTTCTTCCTTAATTCTGTAAAGTGCTTCAACCTTTTCATTGGGTAGTAACTGAGAAAATATACGGGTTACTCCTAACTTTTCTCCAATACTATCAGCTACTGTTGAATTGTCTCCGGTTAACATTATTATTTCATTTATGCCTATAGCTTTAAGAGATTTTATAGCACTAGCACTGCTTTCCTTTATTTCATCAGATATAATTATATAACCTGCATAAGTGTTATCTATGGAAACATGCACTATAGTGCCTATCCCATCAACTTTACTAAAATTCACATGGTTCATTTCCATAAATTTATTATTTCCTACTACAACTTTATGTTGTCCTATTTGAGCACTGACACCTTTTCCAGGTATTTCAACAAAACTACTAATTATCTCTCTATCTATATCATTGTTATATTCTTTCACAATAGAGCTTGCTATTGGATGATTTGAAGAACTTTCAGCTATTGCGGCATATTTTAAAACCTGTTTTTCATTAAAATTATTTGCAGGGCATATAGTCGTAACCTTAAAAACACCCTTTGTAAGTGTTCCAGTTTTATCAAAAATCACTGTCCCAACATCATTAAGGGCCTCTAAATAATTGCTGCCCTTTATTAGAATTCCATTTTTTGAGGCTGTTCCAATTCCTCCAAAAAAGCTAAGAGGTATTGATATAACTAACGCGCATGGACAAGATACCACTAGAAAAACTAATGCTCTATACAACCATTGATGAAACACTGCACCTTCTATTAATAAAGGAGGAATAAATGCTAATGCTGCAGCACTAAACACAACTATTGGAGTATAATATCTTGCAAATTTCGTTATAAAATTTTCTGCATGTGCTTTATTGCTGCTGGCATTTTGAACAAGATTAAGTATCTTAGATACTGTAGATTCTCCATAATTCTTTGTAACCTTAACGTTAATCAATCCACTGTTGTTTATAAATCCACTTAGGACTTCTTCACCCGGTTCAACACTTCTAGGCATTGATTCACCTGTAAGTGCAGATGTATCCATCATGGACTTTCCTTTTTCAACAACTCCATCTAGTGGCACTTTTTCCCCAGGTTTTACAATAATGATATCTCCAACATTAACCTGTTGTGGTGAAACTTTTACTATCATATTATTACTTAATATATTAGCATAATCAGGCCTTATATCCATTAAGTCTGAAATTGATTTTCTGGATCTATTTACAGCCATATCCTGGAAATATTCTCCTACTGAATAGAATAACATAACAGCAGCAGCCTCAGGGAATTGCTTTATGAAAAATGCACCAACAGTAGCAACTATCATTAAAAAGTTTTCATCAAATATTTCCCCTCTAGTTATATTTTTAACTGCCTTCATAATAACTTCTATACCTGAGAGAAAATACACTGCCAAATACATTACAAGTTCTATTCCAAAAGAAAATTTAAATACTAATGCTATGATATAAAGGATAGCAGCCACTATTATCTTAATTAGTTCCCCGCTTTCTTCACCGCTTTCATTAATATCACTCTGCATATTTTCACTTTCAATCTCATTAACTTTCACATAAGGTTCTATTTGTTTTATAATAAGATTTATTTCTTCAACGTTTTTATCATAATTTTTATCAGTATTTAAATTTATGGATAAAATTTTATTTGCAAAGTTTATGCTGGCACTTTCTACGTATGGAAGATCATTAATCTTTCTTTCCATTTTTGCTGCACAATTTGCACATCCAAGTCCATGTAAAATAAATCTTTTATTATTACTCATAATTATCCCCCATTAATATTTTATATATGAATACATGTTCATATGTTTAATAATATTATAGAAAATTTAATATGAATAGTCAATAGATACTCATTATATATATTTTAACAGCATGTCCTTTCTTTATGTAAAAATAAAATTGCTGACAGCTTTTGTTCTGTCAGCAATTTTATATTAATAATATTAGTTATTAATACTTTTTAATTTTTCATATGTGACTTTGAATATTACTCGAAATATCTTTTTAACAGGCCCTTAAATGCCATGCCATGTCTAGCTTCATCTTTGCACATTTCATGAACTGTATCATGAATTGCATCATAATTTAATTTCTTAGCTAATGTAGCTAAGTCTTTCTTTCCCTGACAAGCTCCATGTTCAGCATCAACTCTCATTTCTAGATTCTTCTTTGTACTATCTGTTACAACTTCACCTAACATTTCTGCAAATTTTGATGCATGCTCTGCTTCCTCAAAAGCTATTCTTTTATAAGCTTCTGC
>JAQSXU010000079.1 GCA_029256485.1 Clostridiaceae bacterium | reverse complement strand
TTATAGGTGATAGATTTTAGCTGTATATATTGGTTGACAAACTATAGTTTTCCAAAATTCATTTTTGTACTACTTAAGAGTTAAGGCACTAGCTATATAGTTAAGAATATATCTATATAACTAGCTAGGATATAAATTTTATATTTACTCTATTAAATTTCTCTCTTTTTCAAATTTATTTCATGCTGGCTCTATATTTTCCTATATCGCCTTTAATTTCATCTTTTACGCATCTTTTAATTGCTTCTTCAGTTGTTGAAAATACTATTCCGTTTTTTGTTATTTTGTCTGTAACTAATCTTATATCTCTAGGATTATCCTTATATTTTTCAGTATCAGCCTCTAATAAATCCTGTAATTTGTGTCCAAGGCCTAATTCTTCAATTATCAGTTTTACCACATGGTATCTGGAAAGGTCATTTCCGCTTCCAAAGTTATATGTTCCATAAGGCAGATCAAATATTTTATGGAAATTCTCTATCATCTCAACTATATATGTCATGCCTCTGTATTCATTGACAGGTGCTTTGATCTTTTCATTTTTCAGAATGGATGAAACTGTACCCCACATTATATTAGAAGCCATTCCACAACCTTCTTTAGGAAGTCCGAACATCCATGTAAACCTGATTATCCACAGTTCATGTAAAATATTCTTTAAAAGTCCTTCTGCCTCTAATTTATTTTGTCCATAAACAGTATCGGGCACAGCCTTGTGCTCTTCATCATAAGGTCCTCTTTCACTATTGCCATTGAAAATCTGTTCAGAGCTTATAAAAATCATTTTTGCTCCAACACTTTTACATGCCTTAGCCACATTTACAGCACCTTCAACATTGATTTTGTGTGCCAGTTCAGGATGCTGATTACAAAAATCTGTAACTGCTATTGCTGCTGCATGTAGAACATAGTCAGGTTTATACTGCTGAAAGGCAGCTAAAACTTTATCATAGTCTGTAATATCCAGGTCATCCTTATCAGTTGATATAATTTCATATTTATCACCATAGTATTCTGCAAGTCTTGTACAGACAAATCCTTTGCCCCCTGTGAATAATAATTTTTTCATAATGTTACCTCCCGATATTTAATCTATTTTATACTATAAACCACCAACAACCACTTTTAATCCTTGCTGCTCCATATAATCTTTTATTCTGTTTACCTCCTGGTCAGTTGGTGGATTCAGCTCTTTTAAGCTATATTCTTTTTTTACATATTCATATTTTTTACTTCCATATTGATGAAAAGGCAGAATGTGTATTTCCTTTAAGCCTAATTCATTTACAAATCCTGTTATTGCACTAATGTTTTCTTCATCCATATTAAAAGTAGGTATTAAGGGCACTCTGGGAATCACCAGGGTGTTGTTCATTTCCACTAAAGCCATAAGATTTCCTATAATAACCTTCATATCTGCACCCAGTACATTAAAAGCCTTTTCATTATTCATTATTTTAAGGTCAAACAGTATTGTATCTAGATATTTAGTCATTTCAAGAAGATTTTCTTTTGTCCCCTGTCCTGAAGTTTCAATGGCAGTATTTATTCCAAGTTTTTTTAATTCCTTAAGGAGCTCAATAGCAAAAGGAGCCTGAGACAGCACTTCACCGCCGGATAATGTGACACCGCCGTCTGAGGTTTGGTAGAAGGGCATATCCTTTTCTGCTTCTTTAATTATCTCCTGTACTGTCATATACTTTCCAAACTCAGTTATGGCATCTGCAGGGCAGTCTATAGGGTTATGGCTGCATACTTTGCAGTTAATGCATCTTTCCTTTATCTTTACCTGCTCTATGTCATAGCTTTGAGATTCAGGATTACAGCACCAGGGACAGTGCAGAGGGCACCCCTTAAAAAACACCAGTGTTCTTATGCCGCTGCCATCATGTATGGAATATCTTTGTATATTGAATATTAAACCTTTCATAATATCACATCCTATAGTGAATGTTCTGTTCTTGCTATAATGTCATCCTGTATTTCCTTATTAAGTTCCACAAAGAAAGCACTGTAACCTGCTACTCTTACCACTAATCCTTTATAATTTTCAGGATGCTTTTGTGCATCTATAAGTGTTTGTCTGGATATTACATTAAACTGAATATGCTGTATCTTAAGCTTCATAAATGTCAGAAGAAAATCAGCAAATTTTCTGATTCCTCCTTCACCCTCTAAAGCCTTTGGACTGAACTTTATATTAAGGAGACTTCCATTTGTGGTTAGGTAATTATCAAGTTTGCTCACACTTTTAAGTGCTGCAGTAGGTCCCAGCTTATCTCTTCCTACCATTGGGGATAAGCCTCCGTCTGCCAGCTGATCTTTTGCTCTTCTGCCGTCCGGAGTTGCACCAACAGCTTCTCCCAGTGGAATATGGGCAGATACTGTGTATGCTCCAGGAACAAAATTTCCTCCCCTAGGGTTTTTATATTTCTCAAGTTCTTTATTATAATATCTTAATAAATCAGAGCTTAAATGATCTACTTCATCATTGTCGTTACCGTATTTATCATATTTATTTATAAGCCTTACTCTAAGAATTTCATTTTCTTCTCCCTGGAAATCCTGCTCTAAGGCTTCTACAAGTTCTTTAAAGCTTACCCTTTTCTCCTTAAATACTATTTCCTTCAAAGCATACAGAGAATCGCTCAGATTAGCTTCTCCTACTCCCTGAACACCTGAGAAATTATATTTAGCTCCTCCTTCAGTAATATCTTTGCCCTTTTCTATGCAGTTATCAATAAGTGTAGATAATAATGGCACAGGAGCAAATTCTCTATGTCCAATATCAACTATATTAGAACCCTCTGCCACAAGTTTTACATATTTTTTAATTTTTCCTTTTATGTCCTGCATTATATCTTCAAATGTAACATTTTCTTTTTCTTTTAATTCTTTTAATGTTATCTCCATTATTTTTAATAAATTAAACATTGCAATATCATGAAGCCCATATGTCTTTCCTGGTATAGATAACTCTACGCAGCCTACTATGGCATAATCTCTGGCATCTTCCAGGGATACTCCTCTGTTTAAGAATCCCGGAACTATAACTTCATCATTGAATATTTGAGGTATTCCCGTTCCAAGCCTTATAGTTTCCACAGTTAAGTTTAAGAAAGATCTTGGAATTAATTCGTTAACTCTCACAGCTAAATTAGGCTGAGGAAGCTTAATATCATGATAACTTTCAAGGCATAAATAAGAAAGTTCATTTACAGCACTGCGTCCGTTTTCTGTAAGCCCGCCTAAAGCTATGGTGTAACCAGACGGGAATCCAGCAAAATACTTTGCACTGGAAGCACTTCTTATAAGAACCACATCATTGGTTTTAATATAGAAGCATTCTAAAATTTCCTTCAATGTATCTCTTGGCACGCCTTTTTCTAAATCCTGTTTATAAAATTTATAAAGGTATTGATCAAGCCTTCCTAAGGATAGGGAGCTTGCATTAGATTCATATTGAGCAATTATGCTGATATACCATAAAAGCTGACAGGCTTCATAAAAGGTCTCCGGTTTATTACAAGCTGCTTTCATTGATATGTCAGCCATTTTTAAAAGTTCTTCTTTTCTAACCTGGTTAGTTTCTCCTTGTGCCAGCTGCTGTTCTAATTTCTTGTACCTTAATATGTGCCTTTGCGCAGCTTTTAATACTATTATTGAAGCCTTATAAAAATCATTTGAATTTACATTGTTTCTTTCTTCCACTTCTTTTAAAATTTCACCTAAGCCTTTATTCAGAACAGTCTGGAAGTCCATTATGATATGTCCCTGACCCTTATCTGTCTGATTAAGTGATATAACATGTTCATCTGATGCTTCTTTAATTTTCTTATCTATTTTTGAATTAATAAAATCCTTCATTGATCTGTTTTTCCAGTAAGGATATAACTGTTCCCTATATACTTTTTTCTGCTCCTCACTTACATAGAAAGGATCCTGAGGTCTGCAGTGAATAGTATCCAATTCATTATATATCCAATAAGGATCCATCTCAGGTGATATTATTCCGCTTCTGGGTTTAATGGTTCTGTCCCCTGCAATTAAATCTCCCTGTCTTATACCAATTTCAACATTATCCAATATATAAGCAGTGGCTAAAGCCCTTCTGATTATTGTAGGTTCACCTTCAGTTTCCTTATAGCTATTAGTATAGAGCAGCGCTCTTTCCAAAGAAATTTCACGTTTTTCCTTAAATTGATGTTCTTTTAAATTTCTTATTCTTTCATTCATCTCTGACACCTCAGTTACATTATTATTTTGTATTGTTTGTTATTGTTTATTATTTATCTTTATTGTATAATAAAACTGTAAATAATACAATAACAAAATAAATATTTTTTATAAATTGCTTGGAGGTTTATAATAATGAGTGCAAAGGATTATGAAACATTACTGGAGAAACTAAAGGACCAGGAAAAGACGCTGCAATTTACATATTTTAATTGTGAAACAGCCTTGGATTTAGGCATGGCTTTAATTAATAATGCCAAAGCCATAGGCAGACCCCTTACCATTGATATAAGTAAAAATGGAATGCAGTTATTCCATTATGCCTTTGAGGGATCCTGTCTGGATAATGAAAACTGGATAATCCGCAAAAACAGAGTAGTGCAGAGATTTAATAAAAGCTCCTACTATGTTGGTCAGCGATTAGAATCCCTTGGAAAGACTATAGAGGAAAAATACGGAATAAGTTCTTCTTTATATGCTCCCTATGGCGGTGCCTTTCCCATAATAATAAAAAATACCGGAGTCATAGGAAGTATTACAGTTTCAGGCCTTCATCAGGGAGAAGACCATGACCTGGTTGTAAACACCATTGAAGAATATTTAAAAAAGGTTAAGTGAAAACTTAACCTTTTTTGTATAGTGGATATTATATTTAAATTACTTTTTACTATTTACGTAAGCTATAACTTTATCTATGATTTGATCAGCCTTCTTAACCACATCGCTTACGCCTACTTTAACTATAGGCTTTCCTTCAAATCTTTCAGTTTCCTTTATTCCTATATCTTTTGTAAGTATTACAACATTTGCTGCTTTTGCCTCTTCTAGGGTTATTCTATTTTCAACACCTATGGAGCCCTGTGTCTCAACTTTTATTTCTATTCCTTTTGCCTTTGCTGCTCTCTCTAAAGCCTCTGCTGCCATATAAGTATGAGCTACTCCTGAAGGGCATGCTGTCACCGCTACTATTTTCATAAATTTACTTCCTCCTTATATATTATTCAAAATCTAATTCTATTTCTTCAGAACCTTCTGATTTAGATGTTTCATCAAAAGCTGGTTTTTGTTTTTTTACTAAATTAACAAGTAATGCTGTAACTACAGTACCTAACACTATTGCTATAATAAACTGGAATGCACCTGTAACAGCAGGAAGAACTATAAATCCACCCCATGCTACCATGTTCTTAGCTCCAAGAAGTGCTGCAGTTGCACCACCAACTGCTGATCCAGCCATTAGACATGGAATTACTCTTAATGGGTCTGCTGCTGCAAAAGGTATTGCTCCTTCTGTGATACCAATAGCTCCCATAAGAAGAGCCGCTTTACCTGCTTCTTTCTCATTTACGGAATATTTCTTAGGTGCCATTAAGGTTGCAAGTCCCATTCCTAAAGGAGGAGTACATACACAAACTGCATTTATACCGCCGATATTATATAAGCCCTGAGAAATTGATGCTATTGTAAAAGCATATGCAACTTTGTTTACTGGGCCGCCCATATCAAAGGCATCCATTAATCCCATAATTATAGCTAGTATAACTATACTTCCACCTGACAGCCCTTTAAGCCATGCTGTAAGACTTACTGTTAAGGAAGCAATTGGAGCGCCAACAACCCATACCATTAAACCTGCTGTAATAAATGTTCCTACAATTGGAATTACAAATATAGGCATTATACTTTTTGCTACACTTGGAACTTTTATTTTCTTTAAATAAAATACTACAATACCGCCAACTAAACCTGCAATTAATGCTCCAATAAATCCAGCACCCATTTGATTTCCCATATATGCTGCTATTGCTGCAGGAGCTATACCAGGCCTTTCAGCTATGGAATAGGCTATGAAGCCGCCAAGTATAGGTATCATTAATGAGAATCCGCCAACACCAATATTGAATAAATCCTTTAAGAACTTAGTCTGTGGCACACCAGCTTGTCCTGATAAAACTACTGATAAAGCAAGTAATATACCGCCGCCTACAACAAATGGAATCATATAGGAAACACCTGTCATCAAATGCTGCCTAATGTTTTTTAATATTTCTTTTAGATCTTTCATTGCTATATCTCCCCTTAATTTATAATAATTTCTTATAATTTTAGTATTAATAATATAAACATAATCTATGCATAGATAACGTAATCCTGGTTAATTAACTTAATAATTTAAGAATTTCATCAACATCTGAACAATTTTTAATTTCTTCTCTAAACTCATCTCTCATGATTTTTCTTGATAATTGTGCTAATATCTGTAGGTGTCTATCTCCTGCTTCCTTTTCAGGCACCGCAATTAAAAATACATACCTTACCTTCTCATCTTCTCCCCAGGCCAGTTCATTTTTTAACCTTCCAAAAGCCACTGCAGCTGTTTTAACTGCATCGGTCTTGCCATGTGGTATGGCAAATTCAAAGCCTATGGCAGTTGGAAAAGTTTTCTCTCTTTCAAAAACCTGTTCCACATATTTTTTATAATCTATAAGCTTCCCCTCTGCATCTATTGCTTTAGACAGCCTGCAGATAGCCTCTTCTTTACTGCTCTCATCCATATCAAGTATAATTAAATTCTTAGTTATTAATTGTTCCATTATTATTGCCTCCCTCATTTAGTAATTTTATTATTTTGTCAGAATCTTTTTCATTTTTGATTTTTTCTATGATTTCATCATTTCTCATTACATTGTAAAGTTCTTTAAAAAATTCCTTTGTACATTTAATATCATCAAACTTTAAACATAGTATTATTAATATTTCCAACTGGTTTCCATTCCACATTATAGGATTCTTCAATCTTACAAAACATATTTTTGAAGTATTTACATACTCATCCCTGGCATGAGGTATGGCAATTCCCTTTCCTAAAAAAGTCGTTCCCTTTTTTTCCCTGTCAATCACGTTCTTAGAAAAACCTTCTTTTGCATAGCCTTTCTGCTCAAGTAATGTACCATAACGTTTAATGGCTTCAATAAAATTTCTGCTGGTATCATCTAAAAAAATCAGGTCATTTTCAAAAATATTGTTGCAGTTATATGATTTTTCCTGCTGTGCTGTTTTATTTAAATACTTTTTTCTAGATATATTTTTTATAGAAACCGCTATATTTTTTAAATCTTCATCATCTAATAGTGATGAAACATATATTGAATTTGGTATAATTTTTAAATATCTAACAGTAGTTATAATAAGATCTGCCTTTTCTATATCCTCTTTTTTCAAATAACTATATGGAACCACTTTAACTATTTCCAATTCCTCAAAGCTGTGTTTTATTTTTTGTGCCACCATTTGTGATGTTCCTATACCGCTGGAGCAGCATACTATAGTATTTATTTTCTTTTTCAGCTTACTTGCTGCCACTGCTAAATGAAGTGTAATATAAGAAACTTCATCTTCATTTATAGACACACCAAGTTTTTTTTCAAAAATACTGCTGCAAACCCAGGCCGCACCAAATATACTGGTATACTCTTTTTTAATTCTTTCAAGGAGAGGATTATATAATTTAAGCCCATATTTAAGCCTTGCAATAGTTGGCCTTAAATGAAGAACAAGAGCCGTCAAAAGGTTTTCATCCTTTGTAAAATCAATATTTAGTATTTCAGATGAGGTATTAATTATTTCCCTGGCAATTTCAACAGATTCATCATCTGCATTTTGTATAATAACCGAGTGATTTTCATTCATGAAATTTTCTTCAGCCTTAGCACCTAAAAAATGAATTGCTATATAACCTATCTCATCTTTAGAAAAATCAACTTTAAAATACTCACTTAATTGAGATACCACCCAGGCCGCCACATCATATTCTTTTTTATTAAAGAGTTCATCCATAAAATCACCATTCATGTTTATGCTTTTCTTATCTTTCACTCTTTCAATGGCTATTGCAATATGAGTAATCAAATTTAAAAAGGCCTGGTCTATAAAATGGATATGCATTTTATCTTCAGCTTGCTTTATAATCAATTGAATTTCATATATATCTAACTTAGGAAACATGCTTTTAAGCTTTTTATAGTTTACAAAATCTATCCTATAGTCTATGTTGTCAATGTCTTCAAATAAGTTGTTATCTTCAAATTCTTTTTCTTTACTTTCATAAAGAAAATCTTTTAAGGCATTTCTGAAATCCTTTTCATTCCCTTCAACCCACAACCCTTGATTTTGCTTTCTTCTTAAAATAAGTCCTCTCTTTTCAAGCCATGTTTGAAGGTAGGATAAATCGTTTACTATAGCAGTCTTGCTGCAATACAAGTTATCTGAAAAAAACTGAATAGTATAAGGTATTTTTTCCTCTAATAGAATTTTTAAAATATACTGTCTTCTATAGTTTGAAGAATATTTATCCTGGCAATTTCCTAAAACGTTATCATTGTGTAAATAAGCTTTGTACTTATCTAACTTAACATTATCTCCCTCTAGATAAACACCAAAATTAGCTTTTCTTATAAGTTTTATTCCATGTTCACTTAGTTCAATTTCTAATTCATCAAGATAATTTTGAACTGTTCTTCCAGTTTTATTTATCAGTGAAGCCAAATAAGCTATAGTAACAGGTTTTTTGCTTTCAAGCAAGACATATGCTATCCTTTTCTTTACATCTTCCTTTTCGCTGATTTTAATCACTCCCAATATCGATATTGATTAGTATTGTTTTTTATTGTTTGGTATGTTTTAATATTAACATAGACATATACAAAAATCTATATTCTAATATATCGAAATCTTTCCACAATACAAATGTGGAAAGATATTATTTCATAAAAATATGATTGGATTATTTTCTCAAGTATATACATTAAATTTTAAAAAATTCATAAAGGTGGTGTTCTCCTTGTTCGCAGAAGAAAGACATAATGAAATACTAAATATTCTTAATTATGAAGGCAACATTGTGGTGAAGGATTTAAGCAATAGGTTTAATGTTACAGAAGACTGTATAAGAAAGGATTTAAATATATTAGAAAGTAAAGCCTTGCTTAGAAGAACTTATGGAGGGGCTATCCCTAACAGAACAGCCGCTCATCAAGAATCCATAAAAGAGAGGAAGAAGCTTAATTTAAATCTTAAGTCCATAATTGCTGAATGTGGTACTGGAATCCCCAAAAAGCTACTATTTTTTATTTTCCATATCTCTCAAAATTTCCTCACTCCAGTCAATATATAATTTTGCCTGACGCATGCCCAGGTTTATAACATGAAGGATCTGCCTGTGATTGTTATGAACTTCTACTATTTGTTTTAATTCTGATTCAAATAAATTAAACAGTTTCAGTTTTTGCTCTGATTGTTCTTTGAACTTTGTTATATGCCTGCGCATTTCCTCCACATTCTTAGGAGTTGACAAATACATTTTCAAAAGGAATTCGGACCTGACGGTATCCTTTTCATTTTCTTCTTCCATCCACTTTTTTAGCTCTTTTTCTCCACTGGAAGTTATTTTATATCTTATTTTTTCACGCCTTATATTTCCTTCTGATGCAGTATTGGAAATCGTAATTAATCCCTCCTCTGTCATCTTGCTGAGTTCAGGATATATCTGTCCAAAACTTTCCTGCCAGAATAAAGACATCCGTATATCTATAATTTTTTTCATTTCATAACCGCTTAAGTCTTCTTCCTGAAGCAGTCCAAGTAAAACATATCTGGTTTTTTTCACTTTTGTTTTCCTCCTTTATTTCATCTTATAGTTAATTGCCTTCTTAGGACAGTTATCAACGCATGATCCGCATAATATACATTCATTATCGTCCATGTTTCCAGTTTGAACTTTTGCTGACACATTAATGCTCATGGGGCAGCACTTATCGCACATATGGCAGTTTATGCATAAATTCTTATCTGCAGATAACCTGAGTCTTTTAATGTGAAGCAGTTTCCCTATTTTACTTCCTATTACCATAAATGGTGCCATCCAGCAGAAATAATGACAGAAGATTCTCTTACCAAATATTATACATGGAACAAATATAAGTAATATTACTCCATAATATATAACATAATCAGATATATTTGCTATAGATATTCCATTGGTAGTCATATAGAAAAAATCTACTGTTAGTTTTTGCTTTCTAAATATAAAGCAAACAATTATAACTACTACCCATAACAGCCAAATTACATACTTTATATTGTTTTTCCATCCCTGTTTAGGACTTTTACCATTAACAAGCATGGCGCATTCCTGTAATCCACCTCCGGGACATAAATATCCGCAAAATAATCTTCCAAAAAAAATTGAGCCTATGAACATTGCGAAAAATACAATGAAACTTCCATTGACTATTCCATCCATTGCCCCCAGGATAATTAACTGTGGTGAGATGTAATACATGGTTATTGGAAATAGTAACATTGCACTTATTAATACTAATTTTCTAAAATTTTGTCTTTTCATAATTAACCCCCTTAATATATCTTTTAGCTATATATCTTAAAGATATATTATCACAAAGAGTTAAATATTTCAAGTATAATAATAAAAATAAAAGAGACGAATATTCGTCTCAATAGAAATATACATTGCATAAAATGATAAAATCAATGCTTTTAAGTAATACTAAAAAATTCTGTCAGATTTCTCCAATACGGTAATTATGTATTCATCATTTCTTTAACACTTGACACAAATAAAAGTAAAACAAATATTATAAGAAAAACCACATAATCAACCATAATAATTATATTTATTTTTATTTTTTCAGCTAATATACCCGCAATTATCATAGATAGCGGCACTAAAGCATATGTCAGCATATCTTTAAGTGCAAATGCTTTTGCTCTCATACTTGAATGCACATTTATCTGAATACTTGATTGAATTAGTGAGTTAACTACTGATATACAAAAACCATCTATAAAAAACAAAATTCCAATTAAATATCTATTCAACGTTAGAGAGTAAATAATCATCGTAATGGAAAGTAGAACTCCACTAGAAATGAAAACAAAAAATCTTTTTTCTTTTTTTAATTCCATACTAGATAATGCAGTAAAACCAATTAACATTCCAAAAGCATTAATGGCCATTGCAATTCCATAGAATGTTAAACCAAGCTGCTTATTCATCTTAAACCATGGCAATGTTAGTGTCATGGACATAGATGCGAAAGAATTAAAAAAACAAATTGTTATAAAGAGATATTTTAACCCTTTTGAGTTTTTAACGAAATCAATACCAGCCTTCATATCTTCAAAAAAATTCATATTTTTTAAAGTTGACTCAACCGGTGGTATTTTAACAAAAAATTCAGCAGTGGCTGAAAATAAAAAGCTCACTCCGTTTATTATAAATATTATTGGTGCTCCTAAAATCTGAACCATAAAACCACCTGCAGCATTTCCTACCATATAATTTGCTGTACTTACCAACGAGAGTATGGAATTTGCCTTTATGAGTTTAGATTTTGAAACAATATCAGGTATAACAGAATTAATTGCAGGACTAAAAAAACAGCCGCATATTCCTACAATAATTCCTATTGCAATAATCATCCATATCTGTATAAATCCCATTACTGCTGCAATTCCAATAAATAATATTAATATCCCCCTAACAACATCTGTAATAATCATTATGTTTCTTCTATGGTGCCTATCAATAAAGGTTCCTGCAAAAGGTGAAATAAAAATTTTAGGTAACACTGCAGCTGCCATAATTGTTCCCATTAATGCTGTAGATCCTGTTATTGCAAGAATCCAAAAACCAAGTGCTATTTCATAAATGTTATCTCCAAAAATTGATACTAGTTGTCCTTGTATTATCAGAATAAAATTTCTATTCCATAGTTTTCTTTCTAAGTTTTCCTTACGATTTAATTTATCAATTCTATCCTCTATTGACTTATTTTCAATTTCATTTTTCATATCTTACCTAACCTATACAAAATTTTTGAAACATAGTGAAATTTTCCTCATATGCAGATTTATGCTGAATAGATATCAGAAAATTCAACGTTAATCATTTGAATTTTATTGTTCATTCCATTGACTTTCTCAATAACTTTTGAGGTTTCTACGGTTCTTCCAGGAAGTTCTATTTTAAATATACTGCCTTTACCAGCTTCACTGTCAACGCTTATTTTACCTCCATGCAGTTCAACTATTGATTTTACAACTGATAATCCAATTCCACTTCCTTCAGCATTACGGGACAGTGATTTATCAACCTGCTGAAATCTTCCAAAAATGCTATCCAAGTACTTCTTTTCAATGCCTATACCTGTATCTTCTACCGTTATTTCAACTGTATTACCTTTATCAAATACATTTACAAATATGCTGCCTCCTGGATTGGTAAACTTGATTGCGTTAGAAATAAGGTTTAAAATAATTCTTTCAATCTTTTCAGGATCGCAGGCAATAATCTTTTCTTCTGTATTTGTATCAAAAATAATACTTAACTCTTTTCTGTTAATATATTCAGATACTGACTGAACAATATTTTCAGTGACTTCAACGATATTTTCATTAGATAAATTTAATTTAAAAAATCCAGTTTCTATTTTAGATAAATCTACTATATTATTTATAAGTTTTATTAGTCTGTAACAATTTTGTTTAATAATATTAATATCCCTGGAAACCTTATCCTTATTGGCTTCAAGCATTCTATTATTTAAATATAACTCCAGTAACTGATTTGTACTAAAAATTACATTTAAAGGAGTTTTAAGTTCATGGGATACATTTGCAAATAATTCTTCCTGAATTCTAAACACCTTTTTCATTTCATTTTTTTCTTTTACTTCTTTGGTGATATCTGTTGAAATATCAATTATTTCCATTATTTTACCATTTAGCCCAATTAGTGGCTGGTGTGTTAATTTTACAAACTTTTCTTCTCCTTCACAAGCAATTTTAGCATAATCAAAATTAGAATTAACCTTTTTATCTATTATGCTTTGAATATTCTTTTTAAATTTAGTTTTCTGATCCTTAGTAAAATTAAATAAGTTAAATAAATTCTTCCCTATTATGGATGACAGCGGACCCACATTGGGATTAATTTTCTTTAAATAATGGTTATAAGCTTTATTGTTGATTTCTATGACTTTGAATTCCGGATACGAATATCTTACAAAACCTACCTGAAGACTCTCTATCATATTGTTAAAAAAGTCCAGCTGAGCTTTTAATAATAGATTTTCTTCGGATTTTACCATGTCTGTAACATTCCTGGCAATTAATATTCCTTTAGTAAAATCACCTTTACTATCATAGATAGGACTTCCGCTTATGTCAAAATTATATATTCCATCTGGCCTTTTACATGTAAGTCTAAAGTCCTTTACCTTTTTACCTCTTAAAACCTTGGATTCAGGTAAATCTTCACATTGTAATAATTTACCGCATGAATCATAATATTTTGTATAAGCCAGTGAATCTCCTACATTTTTTATAGAATTAGAATTATATATAAACTCTCTTGCACTGTGATTTAATAGAGTATAATTATAATCTTTACCTACTGTAATTAATCCATCAGACATATTCTCTATGATTACTTCTAATTTTTCATTTTGTTGTTTAATAATTTTAGCCTGTTCCTCGATGCTTTCTCTCAATAGTACTTTTTCTGTTACATTTTCTACAATTAAAGCAATATATTTTACTTTACCCTTTTCTATAACAGGTATCAATTTAGAGTCCAAATAAAAATCCTTCCAATTTTGATTTAATTCTTTTATTTCTTTTACAAAAATGGATTGCCCTGTATTTATAACATTCATCCATATCTCTTTGCATTTACTGCTCTCCCATGAATATACAAAATCACTTGCTTTTTTGCCAATGGCAGTTTCTTTTTTGTTAAAAGGTTTGCCTAATAAATCCAAATAGTGCTGATTTGCTTTAAGAAGTGTTAAGTCAGGTATACTATAAATTCCTACACAAATCTGATTATCTATTAAAAGTTTATTAATAACCGGGAATTTATTTTCAATACGTAGATTGGTTTTCTCCTGAAAAAAATAAATTTTTTCATTTTCCGTCTCAAGTAATTCAACAGTTATTAAAACCCCTCTTTCCTCATATTCCTTAGTAAACATATAGCAGCTATATTCATTTTCAATATTATCAAGATAAATCTGAGAATCAATTTTAAGCATATGCCCTATTTCCCCAAGTGATTTACCTATCAACTCATTTCCTGAATAGCCTGTCAGGTTAATAAATTCATTATTAATTTCAATAAGTATACCTTTTTTACTTTGGAAAAACGGTTTTTTAATTTTCCTCCTTAACCTATAATTCATTATAAAGCCCCCACTTTTAGTATATTATTCACTTTTTGATTAGTTTTTCACAAATGTAAATATAACATTATTATACTTTTAAATACTTCTACAAATTTACCCCAATTCCTCCATACAATTGAAAATTATAAAAAAATCTTCTTACCCAAGGATAAGAAGATTCTTCCTTCTTTAAACTATAAATTTTTCAATCCTTCCAGTTAATCTGTCTGACATATCATTCAAATCCTTAGCAAGTTTTGAAAACTGGTCTACTGTTGACAGCTGGGTCTCTGCTGAGGCTGCAATTTCTTTGGCCGATGCTGCTACTTCTTCGGAATAACCTGATACTGACTCCACCCTGGTTAATATATCTTCCTTTTCTTTAACAGCGTGTTTTACAGCCTCATAAACCTCCTCTGAATGCACTCTTGTATTATCAGCTTCACTTTGTATTGTTTTAAAGGAGGATACAGTTTGTTCAATTAAATTAACTTGACTATTCATCTTCAATTCAATTGCTTCAGCAGTAACACTTACGTCATTTGTACTGTTATTTACAGCTTCCATGAATTCATTTATACTCTTTGAGGATACGAGAACCTGCTCAGCAAGCTTTCTCACTTCATCTGCCACCACTGCAAAGCCTTTTCCGGATTCACCTGCTCTTGCTGCTTCAATAGCTGCATTTAAAGCAAGAAGATTTGTCTGCTCCGCAACAGAATTTATTACATTAGTTATCTGATTTATCTTGTTTACGTTTTCATGAAGGATCTGTATTTTATCAGAGGTAACCTTAAAGGAATGATTTATGTCTTCCATAGAACTAACAAGTTCATTAAGATGCACAGCTCCTTTATCAGCATTTGACTTGATATTACTGTTGCTGACCACATCACCCTCCGCTCTTTTTTGTATACTATCAAGAGTTTCACCGAATGTCTCAAGAATTTTTGCTATCTCAGAAGTGTTCAAAGCCTGGCTATTAACACCTTCAAATACATCTTTAACCGCATAAGAGGTTTCCTTGGTTGAATCAGCTGCAATTTCACCTGATGTTTTCAATTGTTTTGATATTCCATTTAGCTCCTCTACTGAGCCTTTTACTCCACTTATTGTATTTCTCAGCACAGAAAGTGAATTGTTAAGTCCATTAGTAAGTTTACCTATTTCGTCATTGCCCTTACTGTTAAATTCAACAGTAAAGTCCCCCTGAGAAAAACCATCTAGCTTACCGACTATGTTATTAAGAGGCTTTGTCAAATTATTAGAAATAATTAAGCCAAATATAATGGCAACTATCTGCAGTAATAATGATATAACTAAGGTTTCCATTAAACCTCTTGTTATAAGCTTATACATACTCTGAAGGGAAATTCCTATATTTACTGTCCCAACCAGCTTGGAACCTTCGTAAAAAGGTGTAGACACACACATTGTATACCTTTTGCCCTGCTGCCTGAAAAATAAATCCCGAGGTTTTTTCATCCTTTATTACATTGGATATATCATCCTGTTTTGTTGCAGAGGTTGTTGCATCAACTCCTCCATTTCCAGTATTGTCACTGGAGGTATCAGCATTGTTTTTGCTTTCTGTGGATTTATCACTGCTTATAATAACATTCATTTTTGTATCTGCTAAAGAAATATAAGTTATATTTCCTTTACTCTCTGAAACAACCTTTTCAAATATATCTCTTATCTTGTTACTTTCACTTAGCTTATAATCCTTTATTTCCCTGCTTACTGCAGCTATAAGGGTTGAACCGTCATTCTTCATTTGTTCTGTAGCGGCTCTCTTTACTTCATAGTAGGAAATTGCCATAAATACAACAGTACAAAAGAATGTAAGTGTTATAATGGTTGCTAGTATTTTTTTCCTCAGTGAATTAAACATGTTATCTCTCCCCCGCATTTTAGATATAATTATAAATTTTTAAATAAAATTACTATAATACCATTATTCTACATATGTAGCTGATATCCTTCAAAATTTAGAATTTTATCCTTCTTGCGGACTATAGTAATTAAAGCCGTGTAAATTTTATGTGGACTTTTTTACCAAAATTTATGTATTGATATTTCTAAATTTATTATGTATAATTTCATTGATAATGATTTTCAATACCAGTTGTAAATATTATCATTTGTCTTCTGTTTTAAATCACCTCAATTACATAAAGGTTTATTTTTGAGCAGCATCTAAAACATTCATACATACTAAAAAATTTTTTTACCAAAGAAAGGAATAATTTATGCGAAAAACATTAAGCTCAATATTGCTAATTATTTTCATATTTTGTTTATCCACTAGCGTTTTTGCTGCTAGTGCAAAGGAGGATTTAGCTAACGGCAATAAAATCATACAGGAAACTTTGAATCTGGTTCAATCTGGAGACATATCAAAGGCTAAGAATACATATGAGGATTTTAACAAATCCTGGAGAGCTTTTGAAGACGGTATTAAAAATGAATCAAAGGATGCCTACGGTGAAATTGAAGACAAAATGGGAATGGTTCAATTTTTATTTTCACAAAACCCAGTTCAAAAAGATAAATTAATAACTGCTCTTGAAGATCTAAAAAATACAAATCAGCAGGTTATTGATGGTAAATATAAGAGTTCCAGTGACAGTAATACCAATAAGAACCAGCAAAACACCAGCGTTAAAGACTTAGTGCTATTATTAGAGCAAACAAAAAAGCAGCTGAATGCTGGTGATATAGATTCAGCAAAAAAAACTATGAATACTTTCAGTTCCTCCTGGTTAGATATTGAAGGTATAGTTTTAACACAATCCAAAACGGTATATGATGATGCTGAAAAGGATATGGTTAGCGTTAAAGCTTATCTTTCAATGAATCCTCCTGAGGTAGATAAAGCACTCAGTACCATAGAAAGGATTCATACCTATCTGTCTCCTTTGTCAGGCTCTACATCCTACACTATGGTTGACGTTATTACAATAATCCTCCGTGAAGGACTTGAAGCCCTGCTGGTGGTAGTTGCCTTACTAGGATTTTTAAACAAGTCAGGTAATAGCCATAAAAAAAGCTGGATATATGGAGGTGTGACCGTAGGCTTTGCTGTAAGTATTGTGCTGGCAGTACTGGTAAAAGTATTATTTACTTCCGGTACCTTTGGAAATAATAATTTCTTAATTTCAGGCTGGACAGGCATTTTTGCAGCAGTAATGTTAATTTATGTAAGTTATTGGCTGCACAGTAAATCCAATGTGGATGCCTGGAAAAGCTATGTAAGTGATAAAAGTTCAAAGGCTCTGGCAACAGGCAGTTTATTTTCCCTTGGATTTTTAGCTTTCCTTGCAGTATTCAGAGAAGGTACAGAAATCGTGCTATTTTACATAGGAATGGCATCATCAATTAAACTATATGATTTGCTCATTGGAATAGCCTTAGGTTTACTTATTTTAACTGTAATAACAGTACTTATACTGAAAGTTGGTTTACGTATACCTATGAGACCATTTTTCCAGGTTTCAAGCATATTAGTATTTTATCTTGCAATAAAATTTACAGGCATGGGTATTAATGGACTTCAGTTAGCAGGACTTCTTCCGGCTACTTCAAGTGAATTGCTGCCAACTATTCCATGGCTGGCAGTATATCCTACATGGCAAGGTACATCAGCTCAGCTGATTATTATATTATCTGCAGTAATTATGGTAATAGTAAACAAAACCAATTCAAAATCAAGCTAAATAAAAATAATGCAATACAAGGAGGATTATATTATGATATCAACTAAGAAATTATTTATAGTAACTTTATTGGCGGTGTCTTTATCTCTTGCCGGCTGTGCTGCTCAAAAAAGTGAGCAGGTACAGAGCACAAAAAGCAATACTGAAACAGCTGATACCACCAGCACTACTAAAAGCTTAAGTATAGGTGAAGGTACAAAAAATATGAGAGACGTAATTAAACAAATGAAAACTGAGCTTACAAACAAAGAAGAAGAAAAGGCTGTAAAGACCTCAGATAACCTAGAAGGTAACTGGAAGGTATTTGAAGACAGCGTTAAGGAAAAATATTCTGCTTTATATGAAAAAATTGAAGATCCACTGCATACTATAACCGCAGCTGTAAAAGTTAAACCATTAGATGTTAAAACAGTGAACACCGCAATGGACAATTTGGATAAAGAGCTGCAGCAGCTGCAGCTAAAGGATTTAACTGCCAATGGTATACAAAGCATGAGAGCTACTTTAAAGGATATGAAATCTCAATTGTCAAATAAGGAAAGTGATAAAGCAGTTTCAACTTCTGCCAACCTGGAGGGCAGTTGGAAACAATTTGAGGATAGCGTAAAAGCGGAATCACCTGCACTTTATGAGAAAGTAGAAGATCCATTGCATACTATAAATGCAGCTGTAAAAATAAAACCACTTGATACAAATGCTCTAAATAGTGCTATAGATAAACTTGATGCAGCTTTAGCCGAACTTCAAAAATAATTCTGTTAAACCCTTAATTTACGCAGTTGTAAGTAACCAATAATTTTTATAATCTGCCAATCATTAATAACCCATGGATATTAAGTAGTGTTTACTTTAGGTAAATACTACTTCTACTCACCTTTTAGTTATTTGATGAAAAAAAAGAGAAAAGTTAAAGAAGAACAATTTCCTAAGGACTGTCAAAATGCATTAATATGGGAGTACGTTGAATTTCTTTAACCTGCTTTTAAGCAGCCGGTTCACAGTAAATTATTCTAAACTTTTGTAAAAGAAACGCCCTCCATATTACTATGGAGGGTTTCTCTGGTGTATTTGTTACCAAATCAACCATTGCCTCTTCATTGGCTTTATTTAATTAAATCTTGTCATCTACAATAGACTGTTCATGTCTGCTGATCCAGCTATATGCATCTTTTTTTTCAGCAGTTAATAACAAATATAATATTTCTATAACCATCATAGCCGATACTCTTGAAAAGCTGAATTCATCCAAAAATAACTTTTCTCTTGTGGCCATGTTTATTTGATATTTGCTTTTACTTGCTAGGGGAGAGTTTTCATGTTTTGTCAGGCTGATTGTAACAGCATTTCTTTCATTTGCAATATCTATTAAATTTAAAAGCTTCTTTGAATATCCTGAATTTGATATGGCTATAACCACATCATTGCTGGTTAAAGTATATGCATAAGCAAGCTGAGTTTCCCATATTGTGTTTACCACAGAGGCTATACCAATTTGATTAAATTTATATGCGCCGTCTAAAGCCACAGGTATTGTATTTCCTACAGCTGCAAATTGAATAATTCTTGCATTTTTAATGGTATTTAATATTTTTCTAATAATCTCTTCATCCATCATTGATATAGTTTTCTTTAATTCTTCAATTTTATTTGCCAGTATATTTTGAAGTGATTGACTTATATTATTTGGGTCTATATCATTTGAGGTTTCATTTCCCTCTGAATCCACCATTTCCTTTGCAATATTTATCTTCAAATCATGGAATCCTTTTAGGTTACATTTTTTACAAAATCTAATTATGGTGGCTTC
>JAQSXU010000303.1 GCA_029256485.1 Clostridiaceae bacterium | reverse complement strand
ACTGCATATAAAATATATACATTACTATAATTACTTGTTGGAAATGCTTTAATAAATATAAAGGTAATAAACCTGTGTAAGACATATATAGAAAGAGAATTTTTTCCCCATTTACTGATTAAAAAAATAGGTGTTTGAGGAGTTAAATTAAGAATTGCAATAATCATTGCAATTGCAATAAAAAGAATAACCAATCTCACAAACAAATCATAAATTGAACTATAGCTTGACATAGCAAGATGACTTAAATTAATAAATTGTATTTTATTAATAAAATAAATAGAAACAAACACAGCAACAAACAATAACAGTGCTGCCTTGAAAATATCAGTTTTTTCTCTTTTATTTATTACATCAAATATTTTTCCTTCAGGAATCATGTAGCCTGCAATAAAAAAAGGATAAAACGCTATAATTCTTGAAATTGACAAAACATTTGTCACATCACCCCAAAACCCGATTAACAGTGCAGTAATTATACTAATAAACAATGAATCCTTAAATTTCTCAATATATTTAATAGTCAACCGCCAGAATACAAGAGCAATCAAATACCAAAAGGAATAATATGGAGTAATTAACTGATATGATACATCAAATAAAAAAGAACTTAATACCATGATTGCTGTATTAAAAATCAAATAAATAGTAATTATTTTAGCTATTGATTTACATGCCCTCGTTTCCTCTCTTTTGCTAAAAAAACCTGAAACAAAGGCAAATGCAGGCATATGAAAAAAATATATTAAGCTGACAATATATCTTGCATAGCCAAAATCTAAATAGTCTAACAAAAAATGTCCTAACACAACAAGAGAGATGAGTATACCTTTTATATTGTCCCAATAATAAATTCGTTTTTCATTTTGAATTTCGGACATAATTTTCTCCTATTTGATGCTTATATTTTACACTTTAGTTCCCTATAATCCAGGATAGTTTTTTAACAAGTCTTTTCTTATATAAATAGAATCTACATATTCATTGTTTGAATTTTTCCAAATCATATTGGCTTTAAATGTTCTTATAAGCACAAAATCATCAATATTTATATTCTTTCCAAATGAATATTGAATTCTATTTGAAATCAATAATACCTCAGGTGAATTTTCTTTTATTAAATTGTATATATAGTTGCTGTCAATATTTAACTTGTGAAGCAAGTAGCATTTATTATTTTTCTTTTCGTTGAAATTAAGAAATATATTTTCATTAAAATAGGCTAGTGCTGGTATTCCGCATAAAAAGTTATAATCATATATTTCAGCGCCATTATCTTCAACTGAAATAGGATACCATGCAGCATAAATATTTTGTTTATCTAAATTATGATAAGTTATGAATTCGCTTATATCTCTGCCATTTCCGTAATTGTGCCTGACATCATAAATAGACGAAGATATTGACCAGTTAATTGATATTATTATTGATATGCTGATTATTAATTTTATAAAATTACCCCAAATTCTTTTATTAAGTATTCCTTTATTGCAAGCACTGTCCATATTTTCATCTAAGCAACACCAAATTATGAAAACATAAAACATTACAATTATTCCAACATGATGTGACGAAAAATATACAACTGATGAAAATATTGAAAATAAGGTATAAGGTATTACATATAATCCGGTTTTCTTATATTTTATTGTAATACATAATAAAACTATTGTAATTAGATATCCACCGGCTAGAATAAACATATAATATATGTTACCTAAACTTTCTAAATCTTTATATATACTGTTTGTAAACAGTGCTTCCATTGGTGCAGCAAAGAACATATAGAAAATATTTGTCATCCAAGATTGTTTATTTGCATTTAATGCAAAAGTATCTTTATAAGGATACAACATAAATACTATCATTATATTGAAAATAAGAAGTATTGCCCATGACATGTAAAGTTTTGCTTTTATAACTGCACTATGTTTATATAATTGAATTACATTTTCAAAAATCCAAAATAAAACAATTCCAAAAGAAATAACAATACCATATGCGCTCGAACTACATAATAAAATTAAGGATGTAGTTAGTCTATACGGGCTTTCATTTCTTTTTTTAAAAAACTTAGCGCTAAGAATAAATGCAAGCATCATTAAGCTATAAGGTCTACTTAATACACCATATTGATAAAAGAAAAAATATGTAAATGGAACTGTGCAACGAAATATACGATTAAATGGTGCTTTAAGAACAAATATTGCAATTGATATAATTACTATAACAAAATTTATAGACTTTAATCCTATCTCAAAAGGCATTCCTGATTTTGCAAATGGCATTAGAATTAAAAACCATAATGGTGGATGCCCTTCATAATGTGTAACATTTTTAAATAGCTCTAATATTGTGGCATCTCTCGCTATCAGCCATGCTTGTGCTTCATCAAGCCACGGTTCATGGTAATACATAACAAACGCCAGTAAACTTGAATATATTATTAATACAACAATTTCAACTGTATGTTTTTGTAAAATACTATACTCATTATCAATTACTGATTTATTTTTAATTAGATTTTTATTCATGATAATCTTCCTCAGTATTTACATTCCAAATCTTCTCTTTCCCATTTGTAAAGAATCTATGTCCACCTAAATCCATGCGATTGCCTTTATATTCTGCCGTAAATCCTGCTGGACCCTCCCCTTTATTATTACTTATGTTTGTCCATATTTACCCCTTTTTTACTTAAATATCAAAATTTTTCTAATACCATAGTTCCATATTAATACCACACCAGCTACAAATATCTTTACAATTAAGTAATTTATAGCAAACAGCTCTACTCCAACGAACATCCCTAGTTCTGTCAATATAAGTCCAACTACTCCTATAATTGTAAAAATTATAAATGATCTAATATCTTTACCTTTATTATTTTCTTTCGCACTTTCAAAAACATACAACAATGATAACACATAATTATAAATCAAACCTCCGATAAAACCTAAAGCTGTTGATATATAAACACCTGTAACTTCCAAATTATAAAATAAATATGTTTTAAATATATACAACAAAGTAAAATCTACTATAAATGCCGTACCTCCAACAAATAGGTATCGGATGAATTCCTTTATTAATTTACCAATTTTCATGGTTCTCTCCTACTTATTCAAAATAATAGCTTCAATCAATTTTCTTAAATACTTTGTAAGATTCATTAGAAAATATTATATCATAATCGTTGTCATATGGTAAATATGTGCTTAGAATATCTTTATCAGGCACTAATAAATGTGTAAAATTATACTTGTCCAAGACTGACTTGTAATACAAATTTCCACTCTGCATATCTATATATTCTTTCATAATATCATCTTTTTTATTGTTCTTTTTTACAAAGACTTCTGCTCTAGGATCAATATATGACGGTAAACCTCTGAATTCAGTCAACCCTCCATCATTGTATCCAGTGTAAAGAACTACATTTGATGTATCTTCG
>JAQSXU010000302.1 GCA_029256485.1 Clostridiaceae bacterium | reverse complement strand
CTAAAAAGATTTCCTGATTATTTAACATAGCTTCTTCTAAAGCTAAAATTGATTTTTCTCTACCCACATCAAAATGTAAAACCATATATGGGAAAACCGATATACCTCTCAATGGTATTAAAGGGAGAACTTTTTTCTCTTCATCCATACTTTTCCCTCCGTAACTATCAACTATTTAAGTTATTATTTGTATTATTCTGCATACTATGATTAGACTAGTATATTATACATATAAAATGCATTTTTTTCAATTATAAACAATTAAAAATATTTTTAGCAAATCTAAATTCACAATGAGATAATTTTTTCATTGTGAATTTAGTATACTTTGCAAAAACTTATTACATTCTGCTCTCCCAAAAATCGTTGAAGATTCGATATTTTGCAAAGCCACAATGTAAGAATCTTAGTGCATTATGCATTTTATGCTTTTAGTGACTTTGCGCTTAGTGAATCAATATTTGGTTCAATTGTAAGTGTACTGCTGTCTTTATGGTCTGTAATTAGAGCAAGATTAATTACTTCTTTTATGTTTTTTACTGGAACTACTTTTGCATCCTTTAGTTGTTCAAAGCCATCCTGCCAATTATCCTCTGGTATTATTATTGTTTTAGCACCCGCCTTAACAGCAGCCTGGATTTTTGCATTTACTCCTCCTATGGGTTTTACTTCTCCATGAATTGATAATTCTCCTGTCATTGCTACTTCATTGTCCACAGCTATATTCATTATTGCACTGTAAACTGCAGAAGCTATACTGATTCCAGCCGACGGCCCATCCACAGGTGCTCCTCCTGGGAAGTTGATATGTAGGTCATAGTTGTCACAATCTATATTAAATACTCTTTCAATTACTGTAATTACATTCTCAACAGAACATTTTGCAGTGCTCTTTCTTCTGCTTTTGCCTGTGGAATTATTGATTTCCTCTTCGTCAACTATACCTGTAATCTTTATTCTGCCCTTCCTTAAACTTACTTTTTTTGCACTAGCTTCAATTTCCATAACTGTGCCTAGATTTGCACCATAAACTGCAAGTGCATTTACAAAGCCTACCACTGGTTTGCTTTTTATCTTCTTATCGGGCCTTGGGGTATATTGTCCATTTTCTATTACCCATTCCACATCACTGACTTTAATAGTTTTTCTATCATCATTAAGTGCTATACCAGAAGCCAGTTGTACTAAATTCACACATTCTCTGCCATTACCGCAATACTTACCAACAAGCTTACAGGCCTTATCTTCTAAGGTAAAACCGGTTTTCATTACTGCGTTTTCAGCAATTTTTTCTATTTCGTCCGGTAACAGAGATCTAAAAAATATCTCCACACATCTTGATCTAAGTGCAGGTGAAATTTCATTTGGACTCCTGGTAGTAGCACCAACTAATCTAAAATCTGCTGGCAAGCCATTATCAAAGATATCCTTAATATAAGCCGGCATATTATTGTCTGTAGAGCTGTAATATGCACTGTCAAAAAACACTCTTCTATCTTCCAGAACCTTCAGTAATTTATTCATCTCTATGGGATGAAGTTCTCCAATTTCATCAATAAATAAAATACCTCCATGTGCCTTTGTAACTGCCCCAGGTTTAGGCTGAGGTATCCCTGCAACACCCAAATGGCCTGCACCTTGATAAATGGGATCATGCACAGAACCAATTAATGGATCAGCAATTCCTCTGTCATCGAATCTCACTGTAGTGGCATCTATTTCTGTAAAATTGGCATATTCCTTGAATGGTGAATATGTCTTCTTTTTGGCATACTCCAATACAAGTCTGGCTGCAGCTGTTTTACCAACTCCAGGGGGACCATATATTATAACGTGTTGAGGATTAGGTCCACACAGTGCCGCCTGCAAAGCTTTTATTCCTTTTTCCTGACCAATTATTTCTTCAAATTTGCTTGGTCTGCTTTTTTCAGTTAAAGGCTCTGTTAAATGAATACTCCTTAGCTTCCTTAAATGATCACTTTCCTTTTTATTATCTTTATCTATTACCACTTTAGCACTCTGCTGTCCTTTTAAAGCATTAAAAAAATATAATCCCATTACAATTGTAAAGAACATCTGTATAACCACTAAAATTTCAGTCATGGTCTTTTGTCACCCTCCTCACATTATTAAAAGATACTCTTTTTTATTATGTACATTCTTACTTTTCTATATTCAAATTAATATAAATTTTGAAGAGGGTAAAAAAACTCACGATTTCTCGTGAGTTTTTAAATTAGGCAGTTTCAGAGCCTTTTCTTGATCTAGATTTCTTTATTTTCAATGGTGTTCTCTTTTCACCTTCAGGTAACAAAACTACCTCAGGTTTTTTATCTTTTAAAGTTTTTTCATTAATAACTATTTTAGAAATCGATTCATTGGAAGGCACTTCATACATTACATCCTTCATAGTGTCTTCTATGATTGATCTTAAACCTCTTGCACCAGTATTTCTCTTTATTGCTTCCTGTGCAATAGTCTTTAGGGATTCTTCTGTAAACTCCAATTCCACATTATCCATTTCAAATAACTTTTTATATTGTTTTACCAATGCATTTTTAGGCTCCTTTAAAATGTTTATTAAAGCCTGCTCATCAAGTGCATCCAGTGTTACAACTATAGGAAGTCTGCCAACAAACTCCGGAATAAGACCAAATTTAAGCAAATCTCCAGGCATAATATCCTTTAAAAGCTTACCAATATCCTTTTCCTGCTTAGATTGAATTTCAGCACCAAATCCAAGAGAACTAGTTCTTGTTCTTCTTTCAATGATTTTGTCAATCCCATCAAAAGCTCCTCCACAAATAAATAGAATATTAGTTGTATTGATTTGAATAAATTCCTGATGGGGGTGCTTTCTTCCTCCCTGTGGAGGAACTGAAGCTACTGTACCCTCTAATATCTTCAACAGTGCCTGCTGAACTCCTTCACCAGATACATCTCTAGTTATTGAAGGATTTTCAGACTTTCTGGCAATTTTATCAATTTCATCAATATATACTATACCTTTTTCAGCTCTTTCTATATCATAGTCAGCACTTTGTATCAACTTTAACAAAATATTTTCTACGTCTTCACCAACATAACCAGCCTCTGTTAAAGTTGTTGCATCTGCAATTGCAAAAGGTACATTTAAAAACTTAGCCATGGTCTGAGCAAGTAATGTCTTACCTGAACCAGTTGGACCTAGTAATAATATATTACTTTTTTGAAGTTCAACTTCATCATCATTTATATTAGAATTAATTCTCTTATAGTGATTATATACTGCCACAGCTAATGATTTTTTCGCATCATTTTGACCAATTACATATTGATCTAAGTAGTTTTTAATTTCAGAAGGTTTAGGCAGTGTCCCCATATCCATTTGAACATCTTCTTCAAATTCATCTGTAATAATTTCAGAACAAAGTTCTATACACTCATCACAAATATAAACACCTGGCCCTGCTATA
>JAQSXU010000301.1 GCA_029256485.1 Clostridiaceae bacterium | reverse complement strand
GTATATACCAAAGCAGATGATTCCTTAGATGAGTTCTTTAAATGCAGCAAGATAGATATTTATAAAAAAGAAGTATCAGCCTGGACAAAAATGAATACTATACCAATGGATTTTTCAAAAGAGATGGAAGCGTTCTCAATGAGAAAGTATATAAGTGAAATTATTGAAGCTATAGATTCTAAGATTATTGCAGGTGGAAGTCTGACGGGGCTTCCATATCAGATTTTTAACAATAAGGGTTTTGATATCTTTGATATTTGTGATTTGCAAAATGCAACCTTTGATGGTGTATTGGAAGATATAAAGCAAAATGAATCAAATATAACCTCAAAAAGTGAACTTCCTAAGAATACGCAGCCTGTTGAAACTGAGATCTGCGGGCATTACTATTTGGATTTAGTTGCTTTAATGAAAGCTTCCCCAGATATTTCATCAAAAAAAGCGTTAATGAATTTTATTCAGAATAAATCTTTTGAGGAGCTTACCCTTATTTGTTCACATATACCACCTTGGATGGAAAACATGAACCTAAATATTAAGCAAAAAACAGATAAGAATGGAAATATAATAGCGTTAATATCAAAATCTTGATGTACTTGGGGTTGATAAAGTACATTCCTATGAAAAGAAAAAATATTAAGATAAGCCTTCCTGACAATTAGATTCATTTATTGTCAGAAGGCTTATTTTTTAATTGAGAAATAGGAGTAGTCAAACAAAGAAATAAAAATGTTTTTATTCTTGTCATTGAATGAATTAAATAATATAATAAAGTGGAAATCCACGGAGGATAAACTTTTTATCGGAATTGTAAAAGATTTTGACATATATTGATAAATAGGAACAAATTGAGATGAAAAGTTAGGAATTATAAAAATAAAGAAATATAATGTTATGTAGAAAAGATTAGACAATATAAAATTACGGGGGATTCAAAATGTTAGGAAAAACAGAAATCAATCAAATTAAAAACGTTATACAAGATGGCATTGAAAAAAACGAGATGGCAGGAGGAAATCTTCTGATTCTAAAAGGGGGAGAAGAAATCTTTTACCATGAAGATGGCTTGGCAGATAGGGAAGCGGGGCTTCCAATCAAAAGAGATTCTATTTTCAGATTGTTTTCATTAAGTAAACCAGTTACAGCAGCCGCTGTAATGATTCTTTTAGAACGAGGGAAAATTGATTTATATGACCCGGTTAGTAAATATCTTCCTGGATTTAAAAATCAGATGGTTGTAGCAGGTGATAAACTGGTTCCTACAGAGAGAGAAATGATAATAAAGGATTTACTCTCCATGACCTCAGGTTTAGTATATGGAGGACAAAACAAAGCTGGACAAGATACCATAGCATTGTTTCAAGAGATTGACAGCAGATTACTTAGTGACACACCTCTTAGCACAGTGGAAATAATAAATAAATTAGGACAATGTGCACTTTCTTTTCAGCCTGGTTCTAACTGGGAATATGGAACTTCAGCTGATGTTCTGGGAGCGTTAGTAGAAGTAGTTAGTGGCAAACCTTATGGAGAATTTCTAAAGGAAGAAATTTTTGAACCACTTAATATGAAAGATACAGGATTTTGGATTCCGGAAGAAAATAGAGGTCGTCTGGTAAAGACATATAAAAACAATGGAAATGGTGGACTAGAACTTTATACTGGAAACAATTTAGGCATTATTCAACAAATGGATAGAAAACCTGCTTTTGAATCTGGTGGAGCCGGATTAGTCTCAACTATAGATGATTATGGAAGATTTGCAAAAATGCTTATAAAAGAAGGAAGTTTAGATGGCATTCAGATCTTACGACCTAAAACAGTAAAATATATGACCCAAGGGACCTTAAATGCAGCACAACAGAAGGGTTTTGATTCATGGTTAACCCTATGTGGACACAGTTACGGTAATTTGATGCGTATCATGACGGATTGCACAAGGGCTGGAGATATTGGAAGTCATGGTGAATATGGATGGGATGGATGGCTTGGTGCTTATTTTAGTAATTGCCCACTGGATGATTTAACGATTCTTTTCATGATGCAAAGAACCGATGCAGGCACAACTACACTTGTTAGAAAGCTGCGTAATATCATTCTAAGTTCCTGCTGTTAATTGCCTTATATAAGTGTCAAATTCCCATGCCAAGTTTCTTTGGGCCACTATGAATATAAAGGGGGCATAGGAATTCGACAGCCTCCGGCGGATGCTTACGAGGAAAGCTCGGCGCTTTTATATAATAAAGCGCCCCGAGGACAAAAATTAGTGCATTTACCGCATTGAATACAGGAATTGGTATCTACGGTAGGAGCGTTATGACCGGATTGTTTTAATGCACCTACCGGACATATGAGAACAGGAGGGCAAATATGGTTCTGTGGACAATTTTCTGCTTTCACAACTATTTTGTTAGTGTTCAATTTTGTACCTTCCTTAAACTTTATTACTTTATTAGAATAATATATTCCATTACGTTCAAACATTTCTTATAAAATAAAATATTTATTAATAATTCATAGAACAAGCATATAAATAAGCATATAGAACAAGCATATAAAACAAGCACATAAAACAAGCACATAAAACAAGAAGAAACCCGCCAGGCAGATTTCTTCTTGTTTTGTGTGATATTTACTTGTGATATATTTAACAATTATTGATTGGAAATTGTAGTTTTTATCTCAAACCCGAGATGATTTTTCAATTATTTTCCGTAATAAGCTTTTAAATACATTTCTTTTAATTCTTTCATAAGAGGGTATCTTGGATTGGCTCCAGTACATTGATCATCAAAAGCCTGTTCTACCATTTCATCAAGAGTTTCCAAGAATACCTTTTCGTCGATACCGTAATCTTTGATTGTTTTTTTGATTCCAATTTTTTCTTTTAAAGTTGCAATTGCAGCTAACAGTTTGTTAAAGGTATCCAATTCATCTTTTCCATTAATTCCAATGAAGTTAGCACATTCAACATATCTTTCCAAAGCATGTGGGAACTGATATTGAGAGAAAGTGCCCATTTTGGTTGGACGATCAGAAATATTAAATTTCATTACTTCTTCGATTAATAATGCATTGGCTACACCGTGTGGTAAGTGATGGAAAGCGCCCAATTTATGTGCCATAGAGTGACAAATACCAAGGAAAGCATTTGCAAATGCCATACCTGCCATAGTAGAAGCGTCTGCCATTTTTTCTCTTGCCTTTACATTGGTACCATCCTCGTAAGCAACTGGCAGGAAGTTAAAGATGTTTTTCATTGCTTTTAATGCAAGACCATCTGTATAATCTGTAGCTAACATGGATGCATATGGTAACAATTCATAATCTGCTAATGGATATTTAACTCCGGTTGTTTCATCTGTAATTACGGCAAAAGGAGTTACCTCAGAACCAGTACCTGATGAAGTTGGAATAGCTACAAAATATGCTTTTTCACCCATTTTAGGGAAAGTGTAAACTCTTTTGCGGATATCAACAAAGCGCATTGCCATATCTAAGAAATCAGCTTCTGGGTGCTCATACATAACCCACATAATTTTGCCGGCATCCATAGCAGAACCACCGCCAAGTGCAATAATAACATCTGGCTGGAAAGCACGCATTGCAGCAGCACCTTCTTTAGCGCAGGCAAGGGTTGGGTCTGGAGCTACCTGATAGAAACATGTATGCTGGATCCCCATTTCATCTAACTTATCAGTTACAGGTTTAACATAACCATTCTGATAAAGGAAAGAGTCCGTTACGATAAACGCTTTTTTCTTGCCCATTACAGTTCCAAGTTCATCAAGTGCAACCGGCATGCAACCTTTCTTAAAGTATACTTTTTGTGGAGCTCTAAACCAAAGCATATTTTCTCTCCTCTCGGCAACTGTCTTAATATTTAATAAGTGCTTAACACCAACATTTTCAGAAACAGAGTTACCACCCCAGGAGCCGCAGCCTAAGGTTAGGGAAGGTGCTAACTTAAAGTTATATAAGTCACCGATACCACCATGAGAGGAAGGAGTGTTGATTACAATACGGCAAGTTTTCATTGCAGCAGCATGTTTTGCCATTTTTTCTTTTTCGTTGGTATTAATATATAAAGAAGCAGTGTGACCATATCCGCCATCAGCGATTAACTGTACAGCTTTAGCAATTGCTTCGTCGAATGTTTTTGCTTTATATAATGCTAATACAGGAGATAGTTTCTCATGTGCAAATTCTTCTGAAATATCAACGGATTCTACTTCACCTATTAATATTTTTGTGTCTTGAGGAACTTCTACACCAGCAAGTTTTGCTATGGTGTGAGCTGTCTGACCAACGATTTTTGCATTTAATGCACCATTTATAATTATAGTTTTTCTGACTTTTTCAATTTCATCTGGTTTTAAGAAATAGCAGCCGCGGAAAGCAAATTCCTTTTTAACTTCTTCATAAACACTTTCTAGTGCAGTAACAGATTGCTCTGATGCACAAATCATTCCATTGTCAAATGTTTTAGAAAGAATAATGGAATTAACAGCTAATTTAATATCTGCAGTGTCATCTATAATTACAGGAGTGTTACCAGCACCAACACCTAAAGCAGGTTTTCCAGATGAATAAGCAGCTTTTACCATTCCTGGCCCGCCAGTAGCTAAAATTATGTCTGCATGTTTCATGACTTCGTTCGTAAGTTCAAGAGATGGTACATCAATCCATCCTATAATTCCTTCTGGAGCACCAGCAGCAACAGCAGCATCTAATACAATTTTTGCAGCAGCAATGGTTGAATTTTTAGCACGTGGATGTGGAGAAATAATAATTGCATTTCTTGTTTTTAAGGATATTAAAGTTTTAAAAATTGCAGTGGAAGTTGGATTTGTTGTAGGAATTACAGCAGCAATAAGACCAATTGGTTCTGCTATTTTTTTGATCCCGTAAGCTGGATCTTCTTCAATAACCCCACAAGTTTTTGTATCTCTATATGCATTGTAAATATATTCAGCCGCATAATGATTTTTAATTACTTTGTCTTCTACGATTCCCATTCCTGTTTCTTCCACTGCCATTTTGGCTAATGAAATTCTTTGTTTGTTTGCTGCAACAGCAGCTGCAAAAAAGATTTTATCTACCTGCTCTTGGGTATAAGTAGAAAATATTTCTTGTGCTTCACGCATTTTCTGCATTTTAGCAATTAAGCTGTCTACACTATCAATAATTCCTGATGCCTGTTCATTGATGATTGTTTCTTTTTTAGCCATAATCGTTACCTCCACTGTACTTAAGTTGTTTGTCAAAGAATTAACAATTGAATCTTACAACATTGTTAAAAGTTTGTCAATAGAAAAAATATTATTTCTTTTAAAAAAAATATTATTTGTGCATAAAAGCAATATTAATGAAACTTTCTATTTATTTTTGTTTATTTTTACTTGCAAAATAGTAATATTGCTAACCAAAAACTTAAAAAGCAATGGTAAAATACGGTTTCTATTTCAAAACTAACATTTGAATATTTGTAAATTTATTGTTGCTATCTATTTAACTTTGCTTTATTGTTAAAAATTAGTTAAAGTATTGCTTCATTTATAATTAAGCTGAGAAAAATGATGAGAAAGGATTGTACAAAGGAGAATAGGAGATGGAAATGAAAATTTTTAAGGAGTTCCTGCTGATTTCCATAGTAGTAGAGTAGAATACTGCAATCATTATGAATAGCAATAAATAGACAATAATTATAAATAGAATAGTAACCCTGAAATTAACAAATCAATTTTCAGGGTTACTATTATTTACGTTAATATTGTTAATATACAATGCACATAACCCTTAGTGATGTTGCTCCTCCGCTGCCTGTGCATCAGCTTTCGTTCGATGAACGGTTCCATGAGGATGTTGTGGAGGCGCATAAATGGAATATAATTTAAGGGGTATACAGCCTGTATTTATTAGGTTATGCCACTTACCAGCAGGGATTAAGATAGCAAAATCATCGAATACTCTTTCTTGAAAATCCAATC
>JAQSXU010000300.1 GCA_029256485.1 Clostridiaceae bacterium | reverse complement strand
TGTAATAATATTAGATCCACCAAGACCTGGTGTACACCCAAAAGCTTTAGACTATGTAATAAAGTTTAACGCTAAGGAAATAGTATATGTTTCCTGTAATCCTAAGACCTTGATGGTAGACCTTAGAAAGCTTATAGATAGTGGTTATAAGGTTGAGAGAGTTAAGGGGATGGATATGTTTCCGCAGACAGGGCATTTGGAGTGCGTGGTGGCATTGAAAGCTTAGTGAAGACGAGAGAAACGAAGTCTGAACTTAGCGAGAAGCCCGCATTACGGAGAATAGCGGAGGAATGTGTTCATTTAAAGATATTTGATATCAAAAGATTGGGGCATTTTGTATTTTTTATGTTCTTTCAAACTATTATTTGAGGATGATTTTTTCTGGGGGAGAGATATATGAAAACAATAGAAGTAGTTGCTGCGATTATAAAAAATAATAACAAAATATTTACTACTCGTCGTAGCTATGGTGAGTTTCAAAATATGTGGGAGTTCCCTGGTGGGAAAATGGAAATTGGTGAAACACAAGAAGAAGCACTTGCTCGTGAAATTAAAGAAGAATTAGAGTTAGATATAGATATATCTAACTCTTTAACAACTGTTGATTATGATTATCCAAATTTTCACCTTATAATGCACTGTTTTATATGTACAATATGTGGTGGAAAATTGCATTTAAATGCTCATAATGACGCTAAGTGGACAACACTAGATGAATTAGATAACTTTAATTGGGTACCAGCGGATATATTAGTGATTGAAAAGCTTAAGGAATATGATTTAAAATAGATTAACATATTCAGTTTAAAATATCACTTTTATTATTAGATAAATTATGAAATAATGAAGTCAAAAAGATCTTCTCTTACAGGTGTATATAACTGATATTTAATTTCTACAGCAGATTTATTGGTATTTTTCATAGTAATGGGATTTGGATTTCCTATAGATTTAATTTTTCCTAGATAATAAAACTCATTTGATATTTTATCATCTTTATTTTTTCTTACAAACAAACTCATTTCAACACCATCATTTTCAGCATTATATATTTGTACAACATCAGGAGAATTTTCTGTTCTAGGTTGTTTAGATAATGCAATTAATTGTGAAGAGGACTCAAATCTATCTTCATATTTTATAGAATCGCTAATATCTTCAGATTTATTATAATTAATAAATATAGGGTAGGTTTTAGTTCCCTTATTAAACTTGTAACCTCCAATATTAGTAGCAACTTCGTTTTTCTTCCATTCTAGTAATCTACACACATCCTCATATGTATATTTTTGGTATAATTGAAAGTTTGTATCCATATAACGGTTACTATAAAATCTTTTATATCTATCTATACCAAATTCAATTAATTCCATAACAATTTGCTTAAATTCTTGATTTTTTAAGCTTTTCATAAAGATTTCTGAGATTCTATAGTCTAAGTTATCTTTTTCTAAAAAAATACAATTTCTATATGTTTTTTTACCAGTTCCACTAGCAAACTGATTTGTGAGCACATTAACTATAGAGGTTACTGTACTATCTTTAAAATTTAAATCATATTGATCTTTTAAAATATGATTTAATCTAAATATTAAATCCACTTTATAATTTATTGTACATTTAATCATTTCTAATTCATGAATTCGCTTTCCAGAAGCAAGTTTTTTAGAAATAAATTCTATAAAAGATTCTTGGACAGAGTTAAGCTGTATATTATATTCTTTTTCATACTTTGTTAAGAATTTATGATATGAACCTAAATTATTATTGTCAAAGATCCTTATAGGATCAATAGAATTATATAAATCAAAATCTTTTAATTTGGGAATTCTGCCTAACTTTTGTTTTAAACTATTATAATTATCTTTAATAAATTTAATATTATTAAAATTAGCTTTGTCAATAGATTCAAAAATATGTTTTTTAGAAATTTCATCAAAATTTACAGTAGAGCAACCAGGAATTATTCTATTTCCTTCTAGAACATATTTTCTAATAGTATCTTTATTATAGGTTCTATCTCCTGAAAGTGCTACAGGAATTAAAAAGTTACTATTATAATTTCCAACAAAGTCTATAACAACAACATATTCTTTATTATTATAGGTTCTAAGCCCACGCCCTAATTGTTGTACAAAAATTATAGCTGATTTAGTAGGTCTTAACATAACAACTTGATTAACTGATGGTATGTCTACTCCTTCATTGAAAATATCAACTGTAAAAATATAATCTAAGCAATTAGTATTTTCGTGTTGTTCTAATCGCTCAATAGCGTCCTCACGTTCTTGCTGAGTATTGTCACCTGTTAAAGCTAAAGTTCTTAAGCCGCGTTCATTGAATTTATTGGATAATTCTTTAGCTTCTTTTTTATTACTGCAAAATATTAATCCTTTTACTTTATCTCCACAATATCCATAGAAATCAATTTTATCAAGAATGTGGTTAACTCTCTGATCACATACTAAATATTTAAAATCTGTATTGTCATTTAATTTATTACCATCTATAGATATATCGGTAATTCCAAAATAGTGAAAAGGACAAAGCAAATTTTCTTCTAGGGCCTGTTGTAAACGAATTTCATATGCAACATTATAATCAAACATTTTAAAAATATTAAATTCATCAGATCTTTCAGGTGTAGCTGTCATTCCTAATAAAAATTTAGGACTAAAATAATTAACAATCTTTTGATAGCTTAGAGCACCAGCTTTATGAACTTCATCTATAATAATATAATCAAATTCATTCTTAGAAAAGCTTAACAATACCTCATCTTTTGATAAAGTTTGGATTGTTGAAAAAATGAAATCTTTATGTATATCTTTTGATGTACCTGAAAGAATCCCCATACTTTTAGTATCGCCAAAAACATTTTTATAGCTATTTAAGGTTTGTTTTGCAATTTGTTCTCTATGTACAATAAACAAGGACCTTTTAGGATTAAAATTTCTAATATCAAAAGCGGATAAATAAGTTTTTCCTGTACCAGTAGCTGAAATCAATAATGCTTTTTTTATTCCATGTTCTCTTAACTTGTCTAAACTCTGAATTGCAGATACTTGCATCTTATTTGGCTTTAGGATATATTGAGAAATTCTTGGAACGCTACTTTTTCTAATAGATTCTCTTTGCTTTAAGTATATTTTCTCATAAGTTTCAATCCATTCTAAAGTTAAATTATCAGCTTCATGCCACATAGTTTGAAATTCGTTTAATACTAATTCAGTTAGAGAGCCATTTTCTAAAGAAGATATTTTTATATTCCATTCTTTGTTTTTAGTTAATGCTGTTTGAGTCAGATTAGAACTACCAACAATAAGCTTATAATAATTACTATGTTTAAAAATATATCCCTTAGTATGGAAATTATCTTTGCAATACATTTTAATATTAATATTAGAAAACTGTAGGAGTTTTTTTAATGCTCTTGGTTCGCTAAAGTTAAGATAGTCTGTAGTTAGAATTTTACCTTTAACTCCATTGTTTTCTAGATATTTTAAGGTTTCTAAAAGAGGAGTTATACCACTACTTGTAATAAAGGCAACAGATATCATGAACTCATTGCATTTTGTAAGTTCTGCAACAATATCACTTAAAACTTTGCATCCTTTGCTGTAATCATTTATAAGAAGTTTAGGTCTTAATGCTAAATTGGAATCTATTAAGCTATCTATTAATCCTGTTTCATTTGCCTTTAAAATATCATGGGTAATTTTAGATTTGGTATCATAGTTTATATCTATTGATTTAAAATTTATATTAGATTTGGAGATATCTATATTATCTAGTTTTTTTGAAGTACTCATACTATCACTTCCTTAACAAGTATTTTCATATATATTTAATTAAAAATTGAATTGTTAACAATTATATGAATTAAGTTTCAATTGATATTGTAACATATAGCAGCAATTATGACATTTAAATGATAAAACTAGAGGTGCATAAATTATATTTGACACAGTTTTTAGGACATTGTAAAGCTCGAGAATCTATTGATAAATTGAAAAAATTTATCGAAAAACTATTTCTTCATTATAATTCATATAAAATTCATTCTGTTATGAAACCTCTTGTTAATGCCAATAGTAAGCTCAGTAGTTCCTCCTTCACAAAGGGTGCGTCCAGCGAATAAGAGATCTAGAAATAGGAATGGCAGAAACAAGAGTTTATATGAAAATGATTAAAGAAGATATTACAGATATAAAGCAATCAGTAAAAGAAATAAAAATTTTACCTGAACCACAAAATGATACAAATATAAAGGCCTGGC
>JAQSXU010000299.1 GCA_029256485.1 Clostridiaceae bacterium | reverse complement strand
TCTTGGTGTTACTCCAGATCAAATTAATTCAGAAGTAGGAACCTTTGGTATTCCTGAATTTGGTACTAAATTTGTTAGAGGAATGCTTGTAGATACTAAGCCTAAAACTTTCTCTGACTTATTATGTATTTCAGGACTTTCTCATGGAACAGATGTATGGCTTGGAAATGCTAAGGACTTAATCGATAATGGAGTAATTACAAGCATAAGTGATGCAGTATGTACAAGAGATGATATTATGGTATATTTAATTAAAAAAGGTCTTCCTCCTAATACTGCCTTTAAAATAATGGAAACTGTTCGTAAAGGAAAGGCGTTAAAAGAACCTAAATGGCCAGAATATGAAGCTTTAATGAGATCTAATGAAGTGCCAGAATGGTATATAGAATCATGTAAAAAAATAAAATACATGTTTCCAAAAGCTCATGCTGCTGCTTATGTAATGATGGCATTTAGAATAGCTTGGTTTAAGGTTCATATCCCTAGAGCTTATTATGCAACATATTTTAGTATCAGAGCAAAAGCTTTTGATGCAGAATTTATGATCTTTGGTAAAGAAAAAGTTAAAGCAAAGATGCAAGAAATAAATGCTATGGGTAATGATGCAGGTCCTAAAGATAAAGATATGTATGATGATTTAGAAATAGTATTAGAAATGTATGAAAGAGGGATTAAATTCTTGCCTATAGATTTATACAAATCTCATGCTACAAGATTTCAAGTTGAAGAGAGTGGAATAAGACCTTCTCTTAATAGTATAGCTGGAATGGGAAATGTTGCAGCAGAAGGAATAGCTAATGCTGCCAAAGAAAAAGAATTTAATTCTGTAGATGATGTAAAGAAACGTTCTAAAATTGGAAATGCTGGTATAGAGTTACTTAGAAAATTTGATTGTTTAAAGGGTCTTCCAGAAAGTGATCAAATGTGTTTCTTTGATGTAGTTTAAATAAAAGAAATGTATTATAAATAAAGCCTATATCTTATATAATATAAGGATATAGGCTTTTTGTTGTTTTATTTTTAATTTGATTATTTATAATAAAAATGCTATACTTACCTAGGTAATAATTACTTAGGTAAGTATATGGAGGTTTATAAATGATTTTACATGGACATAACGTGAATCAGTTGGCAAGAAGTTTTACCAAAAAACTGAATGAGAAAATTTCACCATTAGGATTATACTCATCACAATGGGGGATTGTTTTATACTTACACAAAAAAAAACAATGTACCCAAATTGAATTGTGTAAATACCTTGGAGTAGAGGCACCAACTATTACAAGAACTTTAGCTAGAATGGAAGAGATGGGATTAGTAATAAGAACAGAAGGAAAAGACAAACGGGAAAGACGTATTGAATTAACAGAAAAGGCTTATGATATGTTTCCTAGTTGGTATGAGGCTGCTACGAGTATAGAAATAGAGGCAATAAATAATATTTCTGAAGAGGAACTTGAAAACTTTAATAAAACATTAGAAAAAATGATGAAAAACTTAAATTAAAACAAGAAGGAAAGAAGATAATATGAATATAGGTATAATAAAACAAGCGTTTAAATTAAATAAAAATCCTTTTCCATGGGAAAAGGCTCTAAGTGCAGCTCTTTGTGGAGGGTTTCCAGTACTTATAGGACTGCTAATAAATCAGGTTAGATATGGATTATTAGGTGCAATTGGTGGATTTACATATTTGTATGTATTTAATGAGCCGTATGCACAACGTGTAAAGAAAATATTTTTCATTGCTATTGGTATAACAACTTCAGTTTGCTTAGGAATTTTTTCTGCCCCATATCCAGCTCTAATTGTGCTGATAGTAGGATTAATAGGAATAATTACAACTTTCATTTTTGGTATACTTAAGATAACTGGTCCAGCTGCAGTATTTTTTATATTGAGTTTTACAATGACAACAGGGATAAAACTTGAAAATTCTGATATACCTATATTCATTGGAGTTGTATTTGCAAGTAGTATGTTTTCTTGGATAGTTAGTTTGATTGGATACTTTTTTAATCCTCATGGACCTGAGATTAAAAAGATTAAAGTATTGTATTTAGCTTTGTTTGAATTTGCTGATGCAATTGGAAATGAAAATATTAACCAAGTTAGAAATAGAGTTGTAAATTCATTAAAAGAAGCAGATGAAATTCTTGCTACAGGCTATAATGGATGGAAGGTTTCATATGTATTTAATCGCTTAGTACTTTTAAATAAACATGCTAATAAATTATTTTTAGAATTGCTTGAATTGAATAATAAAAGTTTTAAGAAATTGCCAAAAGAACTTACTGAAATAATTAGGAAATTGGAAGTAGGCATTAACTTGAAGCAGGATGAAACTTTCGATATAAGAAAACTGCAAGGAGAATTTGATAGTACATATGATAAAGTTTTAGAAATAATTTATGATATTGAAGCAATAATGAATTTGCCTCTTAAATATATAGGGCATAGTATAGAAATAAATAAACCATCAATAACAACTAAGCTTGCGAAAGCAATAAATAAGGATTCCATAGTTTTTGTTAATTCAATAAGGTATGGAATTGTACTAGCAGTATCAGCAATTGTAGCATTTTATTTTCCATTTACAAGACCATATTGGATAACTTTATCTTGTGCTGCTGTTATGTGTGGATCAACAATTATGGCAACTTTTCATAGGGCAATTCAACGTTCTGTAGGAACAATAATTGGTATAATATTAGCTATAGCCATCTTAAGTTTTCAACCACAGGGATTTATGGTTGTAGTAGTAAATATGTGTTTAACAGCATTAATAGAACTTGCTATTTCAAGAAATTATGCTCTAGCTGCAATATTTATAACACCTAATTCTATACTTATAGCAGAAAATTCAACTCAAATTCATAATATAGGTTATTTTGCTACAGCACGTATTACTGATATAATTGTTGGGTCTGCAATTGGTTTAATTGGTACATATATAATTGGTCGCAAATCGGCATCAAGTAGATTGCCTGATTTAATGGCAAAATTATTGCGTAGTCATTCTAGAATGCTCGTATTTTTAGCAAGTAATAACAGTGATAATGATACAAATATGATAAGAGAAAAAATGGAAATTGATCATATGAACTTTAAAATGGCTTATAATACAGCATTAGGAGAGATTCCTAATAATGAAGAAATGCTTGAAATGATGTGGCCAGCATTTTATTCATTGGAGCATATTAGTTACTTATTAACCCAATATTGTTCTGAAAAAGGACATATAAATATAAAAGATGAAGAGTTAGCTCAGTTGATACTTATCTATGAAACAATGGCTAACGATATAGAACAAAGAAATACTATAAAGCCTAGAACAGTTGAGGTTATTAACGAAATTTCTGAATTATGTGAAGAAATTAATAATCTTCAAAGTGCGTTAAGTATAAAAAAACTAGCTTAATAAATATAGTTTTAAAGTGATTACAATAGATATTAAGTTTATTATAGATTAAATAGT
>JAQSXU010000298.1 GCA_029256485.1 Clostridiaceae bacterium | reverse complement strand
TGGATATTTTTCATAAACATTCCTTTTGGAATATTATCAGTTATACTAATTCAAAGAAATCTGAAGGAAGTATTTGAGAAGAAAAAACATAAAATTGATTTTGCAGGGATTGTTACTTTATCACTGGCAATGATTATTCTTTTAAATATTTTTGTATCAAATGAGAACAAAGGCTCTAGTAATATGTTTAAAATCATATCTGTAGTGATTACTGTTATTCTAATAACTGCATTCTATAAAATAGAAAAAAAAGCAGAAGAGCCAATTATGCCTTTTGACATATTTACCAAATCAAGTACAATTGTAAATTTAATAAGTTTTTTAGCTTCAGCTATGCTGATATGTTCAGATGTGTATTTCCCAATATATATACAAAATGTACTGGGTTTTAGTCCTAAGATTTCAGGATTAACTCTGGCCCCAATGTCAATTACATGGCTGATAGCCTCAGTAGTTTTAGGAAAGCGCATAGTAAAATATGGAGGGAAATTAGTTGTATTAATATCCAATGTTATTTTGCTTATCAGCACAATGCTGCTGCCTGCATTAGGAATAAGTTCTCCGTTATTATTAGTATTAATATATGCTTCTATAATGGGGTTTGGATTTGGCGGGGCTTTAACTACATTAACTATAATGGTTCAAGAATCTGTAGAATATAACAAAAGAGGTGCAGCCACTGCTACTAATTCGCTGCTTAGAACTTTAGGACAAACAATAGGTGTAAGTATATTTGGAAGCATATTTAATTTATATATAGTTAAATACTTTACTGGAATAGGTATCCCAGGAGTGGAGCCAAGTAATTTATATAATACATCTGCTCATAATGCTGCTGTAACAAGTGAACAAATAAAGCTTTCATTAAACAGTTCTTTGCATATTCTATTTATAATACTTATAATTATCTCCAGCCTATCTCTAATTTTATCAATAATGCTGCCCAATATAGCAGGGAATGGTAATACTGAATCAGTGTAATATATGATAGTAAAGAATTTATATATTTTAACGTTATGGGGGAATGAACGTGACGTATAAAAATGAAGTCCAGTTTTATAAAGAATTATATAAGAGCTTAAGAATTGACTGTAATAAATGTTTTGGATTTTGCTGTGTGGCGCTGTATTTTTCTGCCTGTGATGGGATTCCCAGAGACAAAGATGCAGGTACACCATGTTTAAATTTACAGTCAGACTTCAGCTGTGCTATTCATAAAGATCTTATAGACAAAGGATTAAAAGGCTGCACTGCCTATGACTGTTTTGGAGCAGGGCAGAAGGTTGCTCAGAGCACCTATGGCGGCCATAACTGGAGAGAAGAACCTGAATCATCAAAGCAGATGTATGAGGTGTTTTTGATTATGAGGCAGCTTCATGAAATGCTGTGGTATTTATCAGAAGCACTTAGAATACAAAACAATAACACTGTGAAAGAAAAGATTAACATCATAATAAATGAAACGGAAAGCATTACAAACCTCAGTGCTGATTCTCTTATGAAATTAGACATAGAGACACATAGAGATAAAATTAACTGTTTACTTCATGATACTAGTGATTTTGTTCGAGGCAGGACATCTGGAGGTGAAAAAGCTGCTTTAAAACATAAGAAAACAATTGCAGGCAGGTTAAATTTAATTGAGGCAGACCTTAGAAAAACTAATCTTAGAGGAGCAGATTTAAGAGGGGCATTTCTTATTGCAGCGAATCTTAGAGAAAATGACCTGAGCGGCGCAGATTTCATTGGAGCTGATTTACGGGATGCAGACCTTAGAGGAGCTAATCTGATAGATAGTATATTTATTACACAATCTCAGATTAACACGGCCGTGGGAGATTCTAAAACCAAGCTGCCAGTATCACTAGTCCGCCCAACCCATTGGGAGAAATAATTTACCCACTGTATGAATCGGCACAGGGAATAGTAAGGGTTGCATTTGGATGGTGGTAAGAGCCAATCTGTAATTACTAATAACATAACAGGCTGTAAGCGTCATTAATTACTGCTTATAGCCTGTTAATTTTCTAAAATTATAATTTTAAAAATCTAATTAGATTAGTCTGTGACAGAGCTACCTTGTTTCTTGCTCCAGGACTGTTAACCATATGCCATGCAGTATACTGCTCAGCATAGGGAATATCCGCAGACATGCAGTCAACGGGTACAATTACCTTGTAACCACGGATGGCAGCACCAATACCTGTGTGGAGTACTGCACCATTGGCTGCATAACCAGTAACTATAACAGTTTTAATACCTTTTTCCCGCAATACTGTATTTAAATTAGTATCATAGAATTTATCTACGCCGGATTCCACAATGAGTTCATTGGGCAAAGGTGCTAACTGCTGGGCAATATCTGCAGGATTTCCTGATGGTATAACACTGTATATAACCAGCATGCCGATTTGTCGGGCTTTATTTAATAAGTTATAAATATATGGAATAGTTGAAGTGCAGCTGGGGTTTTTACAAATAGTTGTTTCCATATCTAATATCAATAGTGCGCTGTTTTTAGAAGTAACAGCTGCCGATTTAAGCTCTGGTGCAGCTGGTACAGGGACTGTATTCCACCTGTTAATGATTGTGTCACCTATTGGATCAACTCTTATGTTCCCGTATATGAATCTGCCGTAATTAAAATCATCTTCATTAAACCGTGGAAACCATTTATCATGAAAAGGACAAAAATATTTCACAATAATCCTCCTAGTATGAGTCTATATCCATATATTATGTTGTTTATAGGAGAAAGTGACTTTAAATTTTAAATGTGGTGATTATACATAATCAGGAAAAATTAATAAAAGGTTCCGACCATGTATTTAAAGAGCTATATTTTCCTAAGAAGCCTGCTGCACACTGTTTTATCAATACAAAAATAATAGCAGAGGCGCCAAGTCATTTTATATGGGCAGGTATTGGAGATGCATTGTCAAAGGAATATGAATGTACATTTTCTTCAAGAGGTGATGAACTGGAACAGGTAATCCTCAGCATAATTATTACCACAGGACTTGTATCAGTATTTGTAATTAATGACTATAATAGCTGCCTTGCCCATTCAGTATACTATGGATGTACCACATTAGAAAAAATCGAAAATAATCATTTGCATGGTGAAGTAGTTTCCTATGGCGTATTGGTTATGTTGACCTGTGATAAGCAGTTTGAGGAACGTGACAGGGTTTATAGGTTTAATAAGAGTCTTGGACTTCCAACCTGTCTGGCTGATATTGAGGTAGAGGAAAAGGATTTTAATAAAGTCCTTGATAAAGCTATGGAAACAGGAGATATAAAACATGTTCCTTATAAAATTACCAGAGAAATGAAATACATTTTTTTCTAATGCATATTATAATATTATTATAAGAGTATTTTAATAGGAGATGGATATGTAGTGGAAAAATGTACGGTTGATAATAAAAGAGGGCTTGTGCTCCAAATTTATTTTGACCTTGATGGGGATTTCATAAAAAGCTATAATTCTATGTTTAGAATTGTATATGTTATAGAGGGCAGTGGAATAGTAAAGATAAATGACCAAGCGGTTGTCTTTTCTTCACCTGCTCTTTTTTGCTTCAACGAGGAAGACCATGTGGTGCTGCAGAAAAACGTAAAAATTAAGTGTCAGATTGTTCATTTCAATCCTACAGTTATAAATGATGAACTGAAGCTTCATATCATAAGAAAAGATAATTATCCATTGCCGGATACTGCCCATCAGGATTGGTTTCTCCTGGGACCTTTTATATACAGGGAAGAGTTCGGAATGCCATACATTGAAATTGGCCCTATAACCTCAAAGCGAATCTCCATGCTTTTTGATGGATTGAGGGAAGAACTTACCTGCCTAGAAAATGACTTTTGGCGGTGCAGGTCTAGAAGCTATCTTTTGGAAACACTTTTTTTAATTCAAAATATGATTACTGATTTAAAAAGCAGAGAAAGTTTTTGTACTCAGGTGCCTAGTGAGGATATAAACCATATTATTTTATATTTAAATACCAATTATAATAGGAAAGTTACCATTGAAGAGATCACGGATACATTTCATTTAAATAGAACAACACTTTCGGAAAAGTTCAGAAAATCTACAGGAATTTCTATAATGGGATATTTAATGAAATATAGAATAAGGATGGCATCAGTAATGCTAAGGGAAACAATGCTGCCTATTTCAGAAATATTAAATAGAGTAGGCTTTAATGACAGCGTCCATTTCTCAAGAACGTTTAAAAAGCATACTGGATGTACACCTTCTGATTACAGAGAAAAATATATTGGAATTGTGCTGGCAAGGTAAACGTATTACTGACAATAATCCTATTTATGCTGATAATAATCAATTATCTAAAGGCTTAAAAGCCCCTATAATAAAAGCATAAAACAAATCAAATTAAAGGGGGAGAAAAATGAAAATAATAAGCCTTAAGAAATTTAAGACTAAACTATGTTTTGTATCAGCATTTCTTTTAACGGTTTTGGCCTTTGGGGGGATAGTTCCGCAAAAGGTGTCTGCTGAACCAATTCAGCCTAACTTCTCAATGATTGGCGGCATGCAGAAGATAAGTGATGGGGTTTTTGCTAGCACTGGAGAGAATATAAAGGTAAATATGGGCCTCATAGTATGCGGTAATGAAGCTGCCATAATAGATACAGGATTATCCTATGAGGACTATATTCCAAATGAAGCCTTAAGAGTTAAAAAGTTCATTGAGGATAATAAATTAAAGCTAAAAGATATATTTATTACCCATCATCATGTAGACCATGATGGATCTTTGCCAATGTTTAAAAATGATGAAACAGTAATCTATGATTTTAGCAGCACTCAGGATGGTCAGATAATAACTTTAGGAAACAGGACATTTAAAATAATAA
>JAQSXU010000078.1 GCA_029256485.1 Clostridiaceae bacterium | reverse complement strand
TTATAGGTGATAGATTTTAGCTGTATATATTGGTTGACAAACTATAGTTTTCCAAAATTCATTTTTGTACTACTTAAGAGTTAAGGCACTAGCTATATATTTTTATAGTTATCTAGACGAATCCATGGCAATAGGGCCGCATAATAAAACGCTATGCGAAAACATAGCGTTTTACATTGTGAAATTATATGAGGTAATTATTTTACATTAACATTTTCAAACACATCTTTAAATTTTTCTGAAACAATTTTCTTTTTGCAAGCTTCACATAAAACTTCTCTATTAGGCTCATTTAATTTTTTTGTAGCATAATCAAAATGCTCTTTTGTAGAAAAATATTTACCACATTTTTCACATCTTAATAGCTTAAATGTCTTTCCCCAAATGTTCCTCTTATCTCCTGTATCCACCATTTTTATAGCACCGGTTGGGCAAACAAAGCTGCAGGCTCCACAACCTATGCAATCTTTTGAAGGCTCATCATAAGGAGTAGATATCTTTTTTGTTACGCCCCTATTTACGGTAGATATGGCACTGGTGCCTACTTCTTCACAAGCTTTTACACAAAGGCCGCAAAGTATGCACTGCTCTGAATCATTAAGCTTAAATCTTTCTATTTCTTCATCAAGAACACCATACTCCTGTTTTAGTTTTCTCATATACTGGTTTTTTGGTGCCCGTGCAGCAAGGAGTGTAATTATTGTTTTTCTCATACTCATTATTTTTTCTGATTTAGTAAGTACCTCTACTTCCTTTGTTATGGGATATAAGCAGGAGGTTACAACCCTTGCCCTTCCTCTTTCAATAACTTCTACAATACACAGTCTGCAGCTTCCCTGACCTGGAAGTGCATCACTATGACAAAGGGTAGGAATATAAATTCCATTTCTTTTACAAACGTTAAGTATATACTCTCCGTGCTCAGCTTCATATTGTTTTCCATCTATCACTATTTTCATGATATCACCCCCTATTTAACCATTACGGCATTAAATCTGCAGTTATTTATACAATTGCCGCACTTAATGCATTTATCTACATTAATTTCATGTACCTTTTTAATCTCTCCACTTATGGCTTCTGAAGGACAATTCTTCTTGCAGACACCACATCCCTTACATTTTTCTGTATTAATGTAAAAAGTGGTTAGTTCTTTACACACACCTGCAGAACATCTTTTATCTTTTATATGTTCCTCGAATTCATTTCTGAAATACTTTATTGCAGATAAAATTGGGTTGGGAGCACTTTTCCCAAGTCCACAAAGAGAAGCTTTAAGCACTGTATCCGATATGTTAATAATCTCTTCAATATCTCCTTCTCTTCCACGTCCCTCACATATGTCATTAAGTATCTCAAGCATTCTTCTGATTCCTTCTCTGCAAGGTGTACATTTGCCACAAGATTCTTCAGAAAGAAAATTTAAATAATACTTAGCTACATCCACCATACAGGTTCTTTCATCCATTACAATCATACCTCCGGAACCCATTATGGCATCTGCCTTAGAAAGTGAATCAAAGTCAACGTTCAAATCAAGATACTCCTCAGGTATGCAGGCTCCTGAAGGACCTCCTATTTGAACAGCTTTAAATTTTTTATTACCTATTATTCCCCCGCCTATATCATATATCAATTCCCTTAGGCTTGTACCCATTGGGACTTCTACAAGTCCAGTATTCTTGACTTTACCAACCAATGAAAACACTTTAGTTCCTTTACTGTTTTCAGTACCAATAGAACTATACCAGTCTCCACCTTTTAAAATTATTTCCGATATATTTGCCCATGTCTCTACATTATTTAATACAGTAGGCTGTCCCCATAGTCCTTTCTCTGTAGAGTGTATATATTTTGCTCTAGGTTCCCCTACTTTCCCTTCTATAGAGGACATAAGTGCCGTAGATTCGCCACACACAAAGGCTCCTCCACCCCTAACTATATCAATATCAAAATCAAAACCGCTGCCCATTATATTTTTACCAAGGTAACCTAAACTTCTTGCCTGCTCTATAATTTTTGTCATATTTTTTATTGCTAAATTATACTCATCCCTTATATATGCAAAGCCATTATGGGCACCAATTGCATAAGCACATATGGTCATACCTTCTATTACATCACCTGGATCGCCTTCCATAATGCTTCTATCCATAAATGCACCCGGATCACCCTCATCTCCATTACATATCACATACTTAGGAAAACTTTCTATTGAGTTGCACTGCCTCCATTTGGTACCTGTAGGAAATCCAGCTCCTCCCCTTCCCCTAAGCCCAGATTTTGAGATCTCTTTGATTATATTTTCCTTAGGCATATCAAACAATACCTTTTTTAAAGCCTTGAAACCGCCTCTTTCAATATAATCTTCAATGCTTGCGGGATCTATTTCACCAATATTTCTTAAAGCAATTTTCATTTGCCTCTTATAAAATTCACTTTCTTTATGAGATTTCACTTTTTTATTAAGAGATATGTCAAAGTAGAGAAGTCTATCAATAACCTGTCCCTTCATTATAGTTTTTTCTATTATCTCCTCTGCATCCTTAGCTTGGACTTTAAAATAAGAGATATTATCAGGCATAATCTTTACAATAGGCCCCTTTTCACAAAGTCCATTACAGCCTGTAGGCTTTACGTAAGTTTCCACTGATACGGGTGCGCCTGATTTTTCAATTTTTTCCTTCAAAATTTCATATACTTCTTTACTCCCATTAGCAATACATCCCGTACCACAACATACATAAATTATCCTTTTATCCTCATTAACACTATCCATTAATTTCGCCCCCATATTGATTTAGTATATCTGGAATCATATTTGGAGTGACTTTACCATAATATTTATCATTCACAACCATTACAGGCGCAATGGCACAAGAACCTAAACAATTTACAGTTTGAAGCGAAAACTTACCATCTTTAGTTGTTTCTCCCGGCATTATCTGGAGGTATTTTTCTATCTCTTCAAGTATAACTGATGATGCTCGCACATGACAGGCAGTGCCATCGCATACCGTTATGATATTTTCCCCTTTTGGTACAAGGCTTAATGCCTTATAAAATGTAGCCATACCGTATAATCTGCTTAGAGGAATATTAAGATACTCTGACACCTTAAGAAGAGCTTCTCTTGGAATATACTTATATTGCTTTTGTATATCTTGAAGAATTGCTAAAGTAAATCTCTGCTCCTTTGGATGTTTATTTAAAATTTCATCTACATGTGATAAGTCCACATATATCTCGGATACAACCATAATATTCTCACCTTCTACCAATATTTTCCCTATTTAGCCTCCTGCCACTACAGGGAATATGGATATTTCGTCGTTTTCTTTAATTTCCGTTTTAACACCATTTAAATGTATGATATGTCTTCCATTGACTAAGATAATAATTTCATCACTTAACTGAGAGTCTTTAAACAGTTTTTGGCTTAAATTTTTACCATATTTATCACTTAACAAATTTAAAAGCTCTAATACAGTATTACATCCATTTACATCTGTTTCTTTTGTTTTTGTATAATCCCTCAAATAGGCAAAAAATTTAACTTTCATTTATATACCTCATATTTACGTAATATAAAAACATTAAGTTAGCATGCATAATATTCAATAACGCATGCTAACTTTATTTATTAAACTATAGATAATTCTTTAAGCTTACCTTCAGTTGGAATACTTTCCTTATCCCAGCCACGCAAGGAATAGTATTCAGAAAGCATGGTATCCAATTCAACAACTTTACCTTTTGCCGCTCCCTCAGGCAGAGCTTCTGTAAGTAATCTTGGTGGCAGTGTATCATCAGCCTTTGTAAATCCAGCTTTTAGATTAAAGAGTTTTTCTAAATTCCATATTCTTTCTCCTGCCATTAAAATTTCTTCATCTGTGCAGTCACAGCCTATAGCTGTTCTAATCATTGCTGCAATTTCAGGAAGTCCAATAGCAAAAGTAGTAAATAAGCATATACCTGCTGAATCCACTACAGCGGTAAGGTCTTGGAAAATAATTAACCACTGAGGTTTATCTGTAGTTACAAGTGGATCAAGTTTTTGAGGTAACCCAAGTATTTCTGGTGAAACCATATAGCCTCTAACATGGCATGCTCCTCTGTTTGATGTTGCAAATTCAAGACCCATGCCTTGAATTCCTCTTGCATCATAAGCTGACATTTCCTGTTTTTTAACTGACATGGAAAGTTCTTTGTGGCCATAGGATTCAGCAAGTCTATAAGACCCCTCTGCAATTTTATCACCATAACCCTCTCTAGTAGCAGTTTTTTGAGTAAAGTTAACTACTGCTTCAGCATCTCCAAATTTAAGTTCTCCACCTAATTCTTCTTTTGTAATGAAGCCATTATCGTAAAGCTCCATTACACACGCCAGGGTTGATCCAAGAGTAATAGGATCCATTCCATATTCATTGCAGATAAAATTAGCTTTGCATGCTGCAGCTAAATCCTTTACACCACAGTCAGCTCCAAAGGACCATCCTGCCTCATATTCAGGTCCTTCACCAGTGGACTTAAATTTTCCCTCTTTAATCTTTGTTATACGACCACAGGCAATTGAACAAGCAAAGCATCCTTTTTTCTTTACTAAATATTTTTCAGTCAGTGCCTCACCACTTATATCTTCAGCATTTTCAAAGACTCCCCCATCTCTCCAGTTTCTAGTTGGCAGTGCTCCAGATTGATTTAAGATGTTTACAAGTATTTGAGTTCCATAAGCAGGTAAACCTCCACCTGTAACAGGATTAACTTTAATCTTGTCTCTTGCGGTTTTGCAGCTTGCCATAAATTCAGCTGGCTTTGCAACTTCCACAGTACCTGTACCTCTAACTACTACTGCTTTTAAATTCTTATAGCCCATAACCGCACCAAGTCCTGATCTACCAGCTGCTCTATGTTTGTCGTTCATAACAGTTGCAAATAGCACTAGCTTCTCTCCTGCTGGTCCTATGCATGCTACACGTGCATTGGCATCGGTTTCATTAAGTACATCATCTGTTGTTTCATAAACAGTTTTCCCCCATAGATGCTCAGCATTTCTCAATTCAAATTTATCATTATTAATATATAGATAAACGGGCTTATCTGCTTTTCCTTCAAATATTATACCGTCATATCCAGCAAATTTAAGTTCTGGTCCAAAATGTCCTCCAGAATTTGATGCTCCTATTGTGCCAGTAAGTGGTGCCTTTGTTATAACTTCATATCTTCCAGCAGATGCTCCTAATGTTCCTGTAAGTGGTCCTGTCATAAAAATCAGTTTATTTTCAGCACTGAAAGGTTCCACAGCTGGATCAACTTCATCCATAAATATTTTTGTACCAAGCCCTCTTCCGCCAAGATAAAGCTTTGCATCCTCCATATTTAGCTCTTCTACCTTTATATCTCCATTTGATAAATTAACTCTTATTATTTTTCCCATCCATCCAAACATTATTTTTCCACCTCCTCAAATAAATCTTTAAATTTATCTGCAACTAGTCTTTTCCTGTTAAGTTCCCCAGGGGTTGCTTCTCTAAATTCTATAGCTCCAGAAGTACAGAAGGCTGCGCAGTTTGGGCTGCCATCACATAAATCACATTTAACTAATGCCTTTTTTTCTGAATTAAAACTCATATTTCCGAAAGGACAAGCGCTGATGCAAAGCTTACAGCCTATGCATTTATCAGGATTAACTAATACGGTACCATTTTCATTTTTTGTAATAGCACCCACCACACATACCTTCATACATGATGGATCTTCACACTGAAGACACATTACTGGTACAGATATCATAGCATCATCATACTGAAAAACTGATACTGCTGCATTTTGTGGATTAAATGCATTTGTCTTTGCAAAAGAACAAGCCATTTCACAAGTTCTGCAACCTGTACATTTTTCCGGTGAAATTATTAATTGTTTTCCCATTTTTTACTGGACATCTTGTGAGCAAGACGCCAGCTTGCACCTCCTTATTATTAAATATAAAAAGAGTCCATATTCAAAAAGGCATGAATGGTCCTTTTGAATATGAACTCCTTCGCACAATGGTAGGTGTAAAAATCACTCTCTACGCCCTAATGTCTTAAATTCCTTAAACCCTTAAGGTAAAATAAGATCGGAGTACAATATAATCTAACAAAACTGATTATATGTAACCAAAATACTTATAAGGTATATTTCGACATTTCTTGTTAAAATCCTCTAATTTTTCAGAATTTTATATAAATTCTATAAAAACAATTTGATGTTTATATGTAAACGTATTATACTATATTCAAACTACTAATAAATGATTCCTTTGGAGGTGAAATTTTTGTACAATGACATAGTTCTTGACCACTTTTCTGATCCAAGAAATGTTGGAGAAATGCCTGATGCTAATGGTATTGGTGAAGTTGGAAATCCAGCAGATGGTGATCACATCAAAGTATTTATAAAAGTTAAAGACAACGTATTAGTTGATGTTAAGTTTAAAACCTATGGATGCGGCGCTGCAATTGCAGCAAGCAGCATGGTTACCGTACTTGCCATTGGGAAAACAATTGAAGATGCACTTAAAATAGAAAATGCCCATGTGGCAGCAGCGTTAGGTGGATTACCTCCACAAAAATTGCTATGTTCAAATATAGCCGCTGATGCATTACATAATGCAATAAATAATTATCTATCAACGCAGAAATAATGTATGTATCAGCATATTTTCATAATATAATTAGATTTACTGGCTTACAGGAGGGATTAAGTGATATTATCAAAAGACCAAATTAATAGATATCTAAGACATATAATAATACCTGAAATTAGCGGACCAGGTGAAAAGAAGTTACTGAATTCAAAAGTTTTAATATATGCCTCTGCTGTAGAAGAGGCCACTGCTCTTATTTATTATCTTGCAGCCTCAGGCATAGGTTTTATTTCTTGTCATTTAAAAAATAAAAATGGATTTGATGATTTATTAGAAAAAGTAAAAGATTTAAATGGAGATATAGTTTTAGAACTTGCTGATTATAAATCAATGGTGGAGTACAAAAATTATGGTGGAAACCAAGGTTCTTTAATTAAAGTATTAATAAGTAACTATGAGAACCTTAAAGATAGTTTCATAGACTTTACTAATGAAGAAGGTTGTTATGAATTTATTCCTGCAATCCTGGTAATTTATAGCGGATGGAAAGGCTTACTTCAAACCATCAATAAAAAAGAGGATTTTGAATATTTATTTTCAAATTCTATATTTTTAGAAATGTTCAGCATTGAAGCTGCTCAAAAGGAAAAAGAAAAAGAAGGCAGCCTTCTTTCATCATGTTTTCTTGGAACTCTTACCGCAATTGAGTGTGTAAAACTCAGTTTGAATATTGGTACAATATTAAATCAGCCTTTATATTTTAATCTTCTGTGTATGGAATTTTCCAAACTTGAACATATGAACACTAAAAACTCTATTTTTGACTTTATAAAAGATTTTTTTTCTGAGAATTCATCACCTTTAGATATTACAAACACTTCGTTCACTAAAAAACTATCTGAAAGCAAAGTACTTGTTGTAGGCACTGGCGGTCTTGGTTCTCCTGTTACCTTCGCTTTATCCAGCCTGGGAGTAGGAACTATAGGACTTGTTGACTATGATGAAGTAGAAATAAGCAACCTAAATAGGCAAATACTTCATTCCACTTCTAAAATAGGTATGCCAAAAGTTGAATCCGGAAAATTATTTATTAACAGTATAGCCCCAAAGGTGAATGTAATAACTTATAATACTACTCTAAATGTTACCAATGCTGTTGATATAATTAATGACTATGATATTGTTGTAGATGCAGTTGATAATTTTCCATGTCGCTACCTTTTAAATGATTCCTGTTTTTTTGCAGATAAGCCTCTTGTGGATGCTGCTGCTGTAAGATTTCATGGGTTAATTATGACCATTTTGCCAAAGAAAGGTCCTTGTTATCGCTGCATTTTTCCTGCTATGGCAAATAAAAATGGTGCTATGAGCTGCTCTGAAGCCGGTGTTTTAGGTCCGGTTCCTGGAGTTATGGGATTTTTACAGGCGGCTGAAGTTGTAAAACTCCTACTAAACAAAGGCAATACTCTTTGTAATAGGATAATCTACTATGATGCTTTAGATTGTGATTTTGATACAATTAACACTAAAAAATCAGTAAACTGTGATCTATGCGGTGCTCATCCAACCATTACTGCACTTACTGAATATATTAATAACTGTGAAAATAAAAAGGAAACTTGAATTTATGCAAGTTTCCTTTCTATTTATAAATTAAATTATTACAATTTCATCTCCAGCTTTTATCCAGCCCTCAGTGAGAACTCTTCCAAATATGCCTTCTCTTGGCATAACACAATCGCCAACCAGCTTTCTAATTTCACATCCCTGATGACATTCTTTACCTATTTGTGTTACCTCAAAGGTCACCTCTCCAACTTTAAGTTTAGAGCCTACAGGAAGCTCATATAAAATTATGCCCTCAGTAGTAATATTTTCAGCAAATTTCCCTGAGCATAAACCTTTTACCCCTGATGCCTTCATTTTATCTATACTCTCTTGTCCAAGGAAGCTTACCATTCTATGCCAATTACCAGCATGAGCATCTCCCAGAAGTCCATGATTTAGTTTAAAAAAACCTTTTTCAATAGGATGTTTTATAACACCCTTCTTTTCGCTAATATTGACTGCCAAAACCTTTGCCATCATAAGACCTTCCTTTCAAATATTCCTGATTTTCCACCACTTTTTTTTAGCAGCATAATATCACTTATAACCATTTCCCTATCAATAGCCTTACACATATCATAAATAGTAAGTGCTGCCATTGTTACTGCTGACAGTGCTTCCATCTCAACACCTGTCTTACCAAAAGTTCTAGCTGTTGCAGTTATTTCAATTTTATTATTATCTGAATCAATTTTAAAACTTATATCACATCCGGATATCATTATTGGATGGCACATAGGTATAATATGAGGGGTACTTTTAGCCCCCATTATTCCTCCAACTTGTGCCACAGAAAGTACATCTCCCTTTGAAATGGAACCTTCCTTTATTCTATCTAAGGTTTCTTTTTTCATTGTAATAGTTCCAACTGCTACAGCTTCACGTGTAGTATCAGATTTTTCAGATACATCCACCATTCTAGCTCTTCCTTCTTCATTTATATGTGTGAGTTCCATTACTTTATCCTCCTATCTGGTACATCATCTTGTCGCTTCTACTGACATTTTCTTCATGAAGATGATGTTCAAGCGGCTTATTCAAAATTGCAGATTTTAAAGCAGCTGTAAGCATTTCTTCATTATTCAGGTATTCCCTAAGACTTATTTCTTCCTTTGCATGGAGACATTGTTTAATATATCCTGTAGAAGTCAGTCTTATTCTATTGCAGTCAGAACAAAATTTACAGCTTACAGGGCTGATAAAACCTATACTTCCTTTTGCTCCTTGTAGCTTGTACAATTGAGCAGTGCTGCTTTTATCAGTTTGTATTCGAGTCAGCTCAGGATGCTGCTCTAGTATTTCCATAAAACTTAATTTGCTTTTTTCATAAAGCTTAATACCTTCGCCTATAGGCATGAGTTCAATAAATCTTATTTCTACTGGCAGCTCCCTGATTAAGCTTAAAAAATCCTTAAATTCTGTATCATTAATACCTCTCATCAATACCGTATTAATTTTTATAGGTTTTAATCCAATGGTTAAACATTTATAAATACTTTCCAATACCTTCTCTATATCACCTATCCTTGTAATACTTTTAAATTTATCTTTATCTAAAGTATCAAGGCTAATATTAACCCTTTTAAGCCCGGCCTTCTTTAATTCCTCCGCCATACCAGAGAGTAAAATACCATTGGTAGTTATAGCAATATCCTTTATTTGGGATATTTTAGAAGTTTCATATATTAATTTGTCTATATCTTTCATAACCAATGGCTCACCCCCCGTGTATCTTATTTTATTTATACCTAGTGAGGCAGCTGCCTTTACAATTTTTAAAGTATCTTCAAAACGTAAAACATCCTCATGACTTAAACTTTTAATTCCCTGCTCCGGCATACAATATATGCACCTTAAATTACATCTATCGGTTACTGATATTCTTAGATAATTGATATTTCTTCCATGGTTATCTCTCATAAAACCATCCCCTATAATTCAATTATTTCCCCTATATCTGTATAATCATAGCCTCCCAGTTTATCAAGTTCACCTTTAAATTCATCAGATTTAATTACCCTAATAAATTTTTTGATTATATCTAAATCAAGGAATTCCTTCGGTACAGCAAAATCATATTCTTCATTACCAAGTGGTATAAAGTCTAGTCCCATAAGTTCTGCTGCTGAATAAATTCCAAGTCCGCAGTCTGCATCACCTGCCGCAATTATTGCTGCAACACCAATATGTGTGTACTCTTCCCTTTCATAGCCTAATATATCCTTGGAGGATATACTGAGTTTTTTTAAATTATAATCCAAAAATAATCTTGTTCCTGAACCTCTTTGCCTGTTAACAAAACTCAATGATTTTTCTGTAATATCCTTTAGGCTTTGAACATTTAATGGATTTCCTTTAGGAACCATAAGTCCCTGAATTCTTTTAACACCCTTAATTAAAGCCATACTTTTATCAGGCAGATATTTTTTAAGGTAAGTAATATTATATTCTCCGCTTTCCATATCTAATAAGTGAATTGGTGATATATGGGTTTCCCCAGATTTTAAGGACATTATACCACCCATGCTTCCAACATGTGCAGAGGTCAAATAATACTTACCATTTTTTATATGAAGCAGGTCAGAAGCTATATCAATTATTGGATCATGGCTGCCAATACATACAAGAGTGTTTTTGATTTCTTCAATACTTCGTAAAAGCTTAACACTTACCACCGTACCTGCCTCGTATCCCTCTACATTTTGCGGTACTTCCAGCACTCCATCTGCTCTTACTAAAGACATGGTGGTTCCAGCACCCCTGCTAATAGGTGTTGCAATAAATTTTCCTCCAACGTAGCCCAATTTCACCCTGACAAATTCTAAATATTTTAGTGATGACATAGTTCTTCTCGACAACACTGCATCTACAATTTTCTTTTCTTCAATTCCAAGTCCAATAAATTCATTGACTATTCTCTTACAGATATTCTCCATTACAAAATATGCTGATACAGGAAACCCTGGTATCCCTACCACTGGTTTATTCTCTATACTTCCAAGAATAACAGGTTTGCCTGGTTTTATTGCTACACCATGAACGCAAACCTCACCTAATTCTTCAATGACCTTGCAGGTAAAATCTTCTCTACCGGCTGAGGAACCAGCATTAATAAGTACAATATCACACTGATCTACTGCTTTTTGAATGGCTTCCTTAATAAGCAGATAATCGTCTTTCACTATATCAAATCGTTTAGGGACGCCACCCCACTGCTGTACTTGGGCGGCGAAAACTCTTGAATTAAATTCAACAATATCTCCTACCTTCAGTTCTCCGCCTGGTTCTACCATCTCGGTACCTGTAGGTATTATACCTACTATAGGTTTCCTATACACATTTACCTCATATGCTCCTCCAGCTATTAGGGATCCTATATCAACTGGCCTTATTAAATGCTTGGAAGGTACTATAAGTTGTGTTTCCACAATATCTTCTCCAATGGGTCTGATATTCTGCCAAGGAGAAGCGCTCTTATAAATAGCTACCTTTCCCTTCTCCACATTTATTAAATCCTCTACCATAATCACACAATCAAATTCTTTTGGTATTGGATCTCCAGTATCTACTACTATATAATCCACACCCTCTATTAATTCTATATGGCTTCTATCAGAGGCTCCATAAGTTTTTGTACTTATGGTAGCAATTCCATCCATAGCTGAACTATTATAAAAAGGTGATGACATTTTAGCAGCCATTGGTGAAAAAGATACCCTGCCTGCGGCCTCCGAAGTGCTTATGGTTTCCATTTCACCCTTAATAGTTATTAATTTACTAAAGTATAGTTTAATAGCCTCATTTAAATCCATATTAGATAGAAAAACTTCACTACCCAATAGCCTCATCCTCCTTTTTACTTTTCAACATATCTTCTACACTATAACTTGTAGACTTCAACTGTCTGCCCTTCCTTTAGTCCCTCAACATTTTTATCTATCTTAACATATCCCCAGGCCCTTGAAAATACTGTTATAAGACCTGATTTGCCAAATACAGGCTTTGCCATAACCTTATTATCACATTTTTCAATTGATACAGGTAAATACTCCTCTCGTCCTTTAGCTTTGTGATAATTTATACTCATCACTGCGCTGGTTCCATAACTCTGTTCACTATAAGACATTAAATTATATATATAATTTTTAACAAGTATTTTGCAGATGATAGAACACGCAAGGGGATGCCCAGGAAGTCCAAATATTATTTTTTCTTTATGCTTCCCTATTATAGTTGGTTTTCCAGGCTTTACTGCTATACCATGGACCAGAATCTCCCCATCCTCATAGGATTTTATAACCTTTAAGGTTTGGTCCTTCTTACCTACAGAACTGCCTCCTGAAATTAGTACCAAATCGCACTGATTAAAAGCTTTATCAACTGTACTCTTTAAATTCTCATAATTATCCTTAATAATTCCATAGCTAACTGGTTCAATTCCATCCTCAAGCAGTAATGACCAAAGTACATAGGTATTTATGTCCCTTACCTGACCTAAAGCTGGTTTAGTTTCACAGGGCACTACTTCATCACCAGTTGAAATTATGGCAACCCTAGGCCTTTTATATACTATTACCTCACTGATTCCGATGCTGGCAAGTACCCCTATTTCATAGGGTCTAAGCTTATCACCTTTTCTAATAACAAAATCTTCGGTGCTTATATCTTCTCCCACCTGTATTACATTTTCCCCCGGTGCTACAGGTGAATCAAGAAGTACTGTATTTTCGTCTAGCTTATGGCTGTACTCTACCATCACTACACTGTCTGAGCTGTCAGGAAGCATTCCCCCAGTGGGAACGTATAAACACTGTCCACTTGAAATATCAGTGGGTGGTACATTTCCCATAAGTACCTCTCCTTTTAGCTCAAGCATAGATGGAATAGCTTCACTAGCCCCGAACACATCTTTTGAATTTACTGCAAAGCCATCTACTGTTGACCTCTTGAATTCTGGTATATTGCAGCCAGCTTTTATGTCTTCAAAACATATCCTACCAACACATTGGAAAATGTTTACCTTTTCACAGCCAAGCTCATAGGCGAATGAACAATCTATTATTTGTTTAGCTTCCTCTACAGATACTACATTGAAAAGTTCCATTTTTATTCCTCCAAGCGCTTAAATTAAATATTCTTCAAGTAGCCATTTAACTTCTCGCACACTCGCTAGCTTCCCCTTTGAGTATAGCAATTCCATGTGGAATTGCCGGCAATACAAATTGGAGATTTTCCACAGCACCTTTTGGACTCCCTGGAAGATTAATGATTAAGGTTTTCCCTCGAATTCCAGATATACTTCTTGAAAGCATTGCCTTTGGCGTAATAGCAAGAGATTTCTGTCTCATAGCTTCTCCAATACCTGGTACATATTTTTCTATTACATTTTGAGTTGCTTCAGGCGTAACATCTCTTTGTGAAAACCCAGTTCCTCCATTAGTTAGAACTAAATCCACTTTTAGTTCATCACACAAGTAGATTAATTCTCTTTCAATATCCTGCATTTCATCCGGAATTATCTTATAGTAGCTTATCACATATCCCTTATTCTCTATTTCACTTCTTAATGCGGGGCCAGTCCCATCAACTCGTTGTCCTTTTGAACCTTTGTCGCTAATTGTCAATATGGCAGTTTTAATCATCGTTCTCACTCCTTTTTAAAATCTGTTTTAAAAGTTTATGCTTTGGTGAATTGAACACCTCATGCTTTTCTCCCTGTTCAATAATTCTACCTTTATCTAAAAATATAACATAATCTGCTACCCTGTCAGCTTGGAATAAATCATGAGTTACTAAAATTACACTTCGATTGTTTAATGCCATATTTTTAATAAGTTTTTCTGCTATTAACGTATTTTCAATGTCCATACTAGCAGTTGGTTCATCTAAAAAAGTCACAGGTGTTTCCAATATAGCTGTCCTAAGAAGAGCTGCCTTGGCCTGTTCGCCGCCAGATAATTCTCTTGAATTTTTATTTAAAAGTCCATCTAGATTAAAATATTGTGTGTAAGAACTCAGTCTCTTATGTATGGTTTCCTTACTGAATTTTCTGAACTTTAGTCCCATAACTATATTTTCCACTACAGAAGAGTTAAATAGATAAGGTTTTTGGAGCATAACAGCTATATTTTTTCTCACTAGTTCAATATCTGTACTATTATCATAAAATACTTTCCCTTTTGTGAATCTTTCAGTTCCCGAGGCACACTCTAAAAGAGTGGACTTTCCACTTCCATTCAAGCCCATTAAGGCATAAATAAATCCTTCTTTAAAATTTAATTCTTCTAAACTAAGAACAATCTTACCATTATACTCTTTGCTGGCATCTACAATTTTAATATTCATTATTACTCACCTAATTCGTATCCTTCTTATTAAACCAGTGTAGAACAAAGTTAACCATTAGTGAAACAAAAAGCAGTATAATTCCTATTATTAGTGCTTCATTAAAGTTGCCCTGCCCTGTTTCTAAAGCTATATAAGTGGTCATTACCCTTGTTTCACCCTTAATATTGCCTCCTACCATCATAACTGCACCAACCTCAGAAATCGCTCTGCCGAAACCAGCAGCTACAACAGATATCAGCGAATTTTTACATTCCAATATAATCAATAGAATGGTGTACTTTCTTCCTGCACCTAAAGATATACAATTCTTTTTAATTTCTCTTCCCTGCCTGCCTACAGCTGAAACAGTAAGTCCAAAGACTATGGGAAGTACCAGTAAACTCTGAGCTATTATCATAGCAGTTGGAGTAAACAGCAATTCAAATCTTCCAAAAATACCCTTCCTTGATAAAAGTAAGTAAACAACTAAACCCATTAATACTGGAGGAGTACTCATAAGAGTTTCAGCTAATGTTACTATATACTTCTTTAGTTTAAACTCTTTTAAGCTAACTGGTATTGCTATTGCAATACCAGTAACTGCGGCTATTAATGTAGATGTAACAGAAACAAACAGAGATAAAAAAATTATTTGTAAAACTTCTTCAGAAAAACTCATACTTTCACCTATTTTTTAAAATTAGGTACAAACAATTGCTGACCATATTTTTCCTTACCATATTCACCTATAAGTTGTTGACCTTTACTTGAGGTCATCCACTTAATAAATTCTTCTGATTCAGCAGTCTTTATTTTGTTCTTTGCAGGATTTATTCTAATTATTGCATATTGATTTAATAATGATGAACCCTTTTCAGTAACAATATTCAATCCAAGTTTATCTTTCATGGATAAATATGTAGCTCTATCTGTAAGCGTATATGCTTTTTCCTCGTCTGCCATAGTAAGTACTGCTCCCATACCTTTTCCTGCTGATATATACCATTTTCCTGATGGTGTTATTCCTGCAGACTTCCAAATACTGAGTTCTTTTGTATTGGTACCTGAATTGTCTCCTCTTGATATAAACTTAGCTTGACTGCTGGCAATTTGCTTAAAAGCAGCTACAGCATCCTTAGGTGCCAGTGTACTTATCTTAGCAGGATCATCCTTTGGTCCCACGATAATAAAATCGTTATACATTACTTCAATTCTTTCTAACCCATATCCATCTTTAACAAATTGTTCTTCCTGAGACTTTGCATGTACAAGCAAGCAGTCTACATCTCCGGCCTTACCCAGTGCTAAAGCTTCCCCAGTTCCTTTTGCTAAAACTTTAACTTTAATTCCTGTGTCCTTTTGAAATAATGGAAGTAAATAATCAAGAAGCCCTGAATCCTGTGTACTTGTAGTGGTTCCCAATTTCATAGTTCTCTCTGTATTTTGTGTTTTCTCTGTATTCTGTGTTTTCTCTGTTTTGGAACATGCAGTTATTGTGAACGACATAATGATGCAAATTGATAATAATAAAATTTCCCTTAAACATAATTTTTTTACTGGTTTTGTCATAAAAAAACTCCCTTTCATATAATAATATAAAAAGGAATGATAAAAAATCATCCCCCTTTTCCAACGGAAGGCTAAATCGTTT
>JAQSXU010000297.1 GCA_029256485.1 Clostridiaceae bacterium | reverse complement strand
TATTACAGATGGAGATACTTTGACTATGGCACTTCAAAGCGGAGAAATAGATGCAGCACAAGGTCTTCCTTATGCAAGTTTAAAATTGTTTCAAGATGATAATAAATATGCAATTAGTTCCACTAACACCTCAAGAGTGTATCAGGCAGCATTAAATTTTAATTCTAAAATCATTCAAGACGATGCAGTTCGAAAGGCTATGACTATGTGTATGGATAAAGACGGTTTTACATCTGTGCTCCTTCAAAAAAATGGTTCTCCTGCAGTTGGACCTTTCCCAGATAATTTTAAATTTGGAGGAAAAGCTGTAAAAGATACTGCCTATGATATAGAAGGAGCAAAAAAAATCCTTGAAGTTGCAGGATGGGTAGATACAGATGGGGATGGCATCAGAGAAAAGAAAGGGCAGAAGCTCTCTATTAATTGGCTCACATATACATCACGTCAGGAATTACCACTACTTGCAGAGTCTGTTCAGGCATCTTATAAGAAAGCCGGAATTGATGTTAAGGTCAATGCAACAGATAATTACAAAGATTTTTTAAAGGCTGGAAATTATGATGTTTTTGCTAATGCATTTGTTACTGCACCTACTGGTGATCCTCAGTATTATTTTACAACACATGTAGTAGATGGATCGGATTATAATACAGGCCATTATCATAATGATAAAGTAGAAAAACTAGTTGATCAGCTTCGTAATGAATTTGATTCTAGTAAGCGAAGAGATCTCGCTGTGCAAATTTCTCAGCAGATATTGGATGACAATGCATACATTTATGCTTCCCATTTAAAAATGTCTTTTGTTATGAAAAAAGGTATAACAGGTTTTGAAGCACATCCATCAGATTATTATGAAATCACAGCTGATTTAGATAAAAATTAGTTTTATTATGAAAGGGTAAAATATGCAGAACTTATTATTTGAAATGTGCAATGTTGAAATTAGCTATGATAGTAAAACTGTTGTGCATAATGTTAATTTAAAAATTAAATATGGTGAGATTCTAGGAATTGTTGGTGAGTCTGGAAGTGGGAAAAGTACATTGATCAAAGCAGCAATAGGGTTATTAGGGAATGGTGGAAGTATAAATAAAGGAAATGTTTTTTATAAAGGAAATAACCTTCTGAATATGAAAACTGAAGAATTAAGAAAAATACGTGGACCTGAGATGGGGATGATTTTTCAAAATTGTGAAGCTGCTCTCTCTCCAACTAGAACCATAGGGAGTCAGTTGAAGGAAATGATGAAACAGCATACGGATATGGATGAAAAAGAAATCATAAACATGGCAAATGCTTTTTTTCAAAAAATGAATCTTGATGGAAGACGTATTTTAAAAAGTTATCCTTTTGAACTGTCTGGGGGAATGAATCAAAGAGTAGGTATTGTCATGGCTATGATGCTTAAGCCGGATTTGCTGTTTGCTGATGAACCTACATCAGCTTTGGATATTATGTCGCAAGCGCAAGTTGTAAGTGAGTTAAAAAAGTTAAGAGATGAATTTGGAACGGCAATAGTAATTGTAACACATAACATTGGAATTGTTTCTTATATGGCTGATAAAGTGGCTGTCATGAATCAAGGTAATTTAATAGAATATGGAGAAACTAAAGACGTGATTAATAATCCTAAACAAGCTTATACTAAAAAATTAATTAGTGCAGTTCCAAGAATCAGAAAGGAATAAAGATGAATTCAGTACTAGAAGTAAAAAGTTTAAACAAATCTTATATTGGTAGAAGAAATTATATTCATATAATTAAAGATGTAAGCTTTCAAATTCATAAGGGTGAATGTCTTGGTTTGATTGGGGAAAGTGGTTGTGGAAAAAGTACAATAGCAAAGGTTATTACGCGTTTGGAAGCAGTGGATTCTGGAGAAATTTTTTTAGATGGAAAGGATATTACTCATTTAGAAGGAAAAGCTTTAAGGGAAATGTATAAGGAAGTTCAGATGATATTTCAAGCACCAGTTGAATCTTTTAATCCAAGAATTAAACTTGGTGATGGAATTATGGAAAGCATGATTAATCAGGGGATTTCAAGATTGGAAGCGAAAAAAAGAGCAAATGAATGTCTAGAAATGTGCGGGCTTGAAGAAGGTTTTTTTGATAAATATCCACATCAGGTAAGTGGTGGGGAATGTCAGCGTGCTTCAATTGCAAGAGCAATTGCTATAAAGCCAAAACTTTTGATTTGTGATGAGATAACGAGTGCACTTGATGTAGTTATCCAAGCAGAAATTTTAAAATTAATAGAAAAATTAAAAAATGAAATGAACATGACTTGTTTATTCATAAGTCATGATATTGCATTAGTACAAGAAATATGTAATCGTGTGATTGTAATGGAGCAAGGTAAATTAATAGAAGAGGGAACTCCAAATGAAATAATAATGAATCCGCAACAGGAATATACTAAAAAAATGATTGAGGCATTATTATATAACAGATATTAAGCGAGTAGATTATGTAGTATTAATTTTCAGTGGATTGTAAAGATTTTTCTTAAACTAATGGAAATCTAAGATTTAGATTTTCGTTAGTTTTTTTAGGTTTACTTATAATAGGCTAGAAATAGCTAAACAATTATGTGAAAAGAGGCGGAATAGAAGTACTCAAACGTTATAGTAAAAAACAAATAAAATGATAAAAAAATATGCTAATATCTTTATATAAGTAAATTATAAAATTTTGAATGATTATGAGAGTGCACAAAAATACATGTCAATATCTTATGGGAAATGGCATTATTTAAAGGATATAAGGAACGTTATATATTGGGTGAGGTTGAGTAAAGGATGAGAATTTTATTGATAAGCAACACTGTTATATAATCAAACGTTTGTATTGAAAAGTGGACTTTAAGAGTTAAAAGATTTGGTAGAATTAGAGGAGGAAACATTATGATAGATATTTTTTTTAATATATCAAATATATTATTTTTCCTAGCAACAGTATTTATAGCAGGATTTATTCAAGGAATAACCGGGTTTGGATTTGGAATAATACTTATGTGTTTTATACCTAATTTATTAGGTTATAAAATGTCAGTAGGGGTAAGCACAGTACTGTCATTAATCATTAGTTTGGGAATTATAATAGGGCTCAAAGGCAGATTAGATCTGAAGAGAATTTCTATTACAACTATGTTTTTTATTGTTTTCCAAATTGTTGGTATAAGTTTATTGTTTAGCTTTAGCAATGAGACTTTGAAAATATCATTGGGAATAACCTTAATTTTTTTTGCAATATTATTTATATACACAGAGTATGGAAAATATAAGTTGAAATCTAATAAAGTAAATAGTGCTATTGTAGGCGGAATGAGTGGACTTGCAGGTGGGATGCTTGGAATAGGGGGACCTCCAGTTGTATTTTATTATCATAGTATATTTGAAGATAAAAATGATTACAATAAAAATATGCAAGTGACATTTGTTATTGTAAATATAATTTTATTAGTATTGCATATACGACGTGGAAATATAACGATAG
>JAQSXU010000296.1 GCA_029256485.1 Clostridiaceae bacterium | reverse complement strand
GATTTTTGTTAATCAATTGAGTACTTACTTTCTGTAACATATCTTTCCTTTGATTAGCTATCTTTTCATGTAATTTTGACACTTTTTTTCTTGCCTTTCTCCTATTATTACTACCCTTTTGTTTTCGTGATAAGTCCTTTTGAAGCTTTGCTAATCTTTTTTCTGATTTCTCTAAGTGCTTTGGATTTCTGAAAAATTCTCCATCACTTGTTACTGCAAACTCTTTAATTCCCAAATCCACCCCTACCTTTTTATCTGTTTTAGGCAGTTCACTGTTCTCACACTCAACTAATATGGATATATAATATTTACCGCTAGGCACTTGTGATATAGTGCAGGACTTTATCATTCCTTTGAATTGTCTATGTTGTTTAATTTTAATCATAGACTTCTAGGCACTTGTGATATAGTGCAGGACTTTATCATTCCTTTGAATTGTCTATGTTGTTTAATTTTAATCATAGACTTTAATTTAGGTAATTTGATATGATTGTTTTCAATATATATGGTTACATTTTGATTATTTGTTGTATAATTATTTGTATTGCTTTTCTTCTTGAACTTTGGAAAACCAATTGACTTATCTCTGAAAAAATTCTTATAGGCTTTATCTAAATTTATTTGAGCATTAGCAAGTGCTAAACTATCAACTTCTTTAAGCCATTTAAATTCATTTTTATATCGTGCTGGTGTAGGATATTTCATTTTCTTAATATCTAAACCTTTATTTTCTTCATATGATTTAATTCTATCGGCTAACATCTTATTATATATAAATCTAGTGCATCCAAAAGTTTTGACTAAATATACCTTTTGCTCTTCATTGGGGTATATACTGAATTTATAAGTCTTTAGCATTTTCTCAACTCATTTCATTCCTTGATTTTCAATGTATTTTCTAACTATATACATAGGGTAACCCTAATCATCTATAGAAATTCGTCAGTGGTTAATATTTTAGGTATAGAACCTAAAATATTAAGTGCTATCCATCTCCCACTTATAGAAGTTGAGAGAATTTCGCCCTTTCAGGTAAAAATATAAATATATATAATTATGTTAACGAATACATTAAATACTGTAATAAATTATTAACATTTAAAGTATTGACTTCCATGTAAAAATATTATATAAATATAACTGACCAGTCAGTTTATACTGGATAGTCAGTATAAATGTAAATTATATGTGAGGTGATAAAATGAACTTTTTAAGAGTTGCCGGGAGAGATATTAAAAGTATTTTTAAAAACAGATTTATTAGAGTTTCAGTAACAGCTATAATAATTGTACCTCTTCTATATAGTTTACTTTATCTTTATGCCTTTTGGGATCCATACAGCCATTTACAGGATATGCCTGTAGCAGTAGTAAACATGGATTCGGGCAGTACAAAAGACGGAGTAAAAGCTAATTATGGAAAAGATATAGTTGATAAATTAAAGAATGATACCCGAATGGGGTGGAAATTTGTCAGCTATGATGAAGCAAAGAAAGGTTTAAATGGGAAGAATGGATATTATGCCATGTTTGTAATCCCAGAAAATTTTTCAAAGGATATCTTAAGTGCAAAGGATGAGAAACCAATTCAGCCAAAGATTATTTATAGTTCAAATGATAAGAAGAACTTCATTGGATCTCAGATTAACGGCAAGGTGTCATTAGAACTAAAAGCTGAAATTATAAAAAATATTACTAGGGAATATACAAAAGTAACATTTGAAAACTTATATGATGTAAAGGACGGATTAAATCAAGCTTCAGATGGAAGTAAGGAATTATACAATGGATTAATATATGCTAAAAACGGAACTAGTGAATTAAAAGACGGTATAGGACAAATTAAAGATAAAGTGCCGGAAATGGAACAGGGTATTGCTAAGTTATATGATGGTTCAAAGAAGCTTAATGATGGAATAACTACTACTGCAGTAGATGGAAGCGGTAATGCATTGGGATTAAGAAATGGGGTTTCACAATTATCAGCAGGTCTGGATTCTGCTAATGCAGCTGCTAATCAGATTAACAATGGTGCATCACAATTATATGACGGATTAAAACAAGTTGGAGGGGGATTGGAAACTCTCAACACGGCGCTTAATGGACAATCAAATAATCAAATGGGATTAGCCACCGCACTTAAAATGATTAATGACGGAGTAACAAATCCAGATCCAAGTAAAGGTTTGGGAGCAGGAGTAACAGCTTTAAATAAAGCAGTAAATGTTAGTGAAAATGCAAGCCACCCAAGCTTGAGTTCAGGTGTCAGTGCATTATATGATGGAATTACAAATACAGATCCATCAAAGGGGCTTGGGGCAGGAATTAACTCACTATATAGTACAATGCCCACACTGGGCAAATCAGTAAGTGATTTATCAACTGCAACAAGCCAGTTAAATGATTTGGTAGCAGCTTATAATTCAACCACTGATCCAACACAAAAAAGTGAATATTTAGCTGCAATATTGGGTGGAATTTCCAATGTGAATGTGGGTGCTGAAAAATTAAATGCTGCTGTAAACACAGGTGCATCAGGTATGCCAAGTCTTGTGGCATCAGTAACAAGTCTTAATACAGCAGTTAATGTTGGAACATCTTCAAAACCAAGTCTTGTAGCTGCAATTACTTCAGTTAACAATGGAGTAACAAAACAGCTTTCACCAGCAGTTGCGGCATTGGATTCCTCTGTAAATGGTGTAAATGGAATAAACCCATTAACAAATCAGCCATCATTGGTTGCAGGAATTAGTGCTATGTATAATTCTGCAAAGGAGCCAATTAATGCTTTGGCTAATGGGGCAGCACAATTAAATGCAGCAGTAAATACAGGGTATAATGGTCAGCCAGGTTTATTGGAGGGAATGAATTCATTAAAGAATGGTACTAAACAATTAGCATCAGGTATGGGAAATGCTTCAAATGCTTCAAAGAGCATACTGGAAGGTACAAATTCCTTAGCCGATGGATCAACACAATTAAAAGATGGTCTAGGTACCTTTAGTTCATCAGTTCCTCAATTAGCAGATGGGGCAAACAAATTATATGATGGTTCCTCAAGCCTTGATGATGGTTTAAGCAAAGTTCATCAGTTCCTCAATTAGCAGATGGGGCAAACAAATTATATGATGGTTCCTCAAGCCTTGATGATGGTTTAAGCAAGTTAAAAGATGGGGCAAATGAACTTTATACTAAGTTAAAAGATGGAGCAGATAAAATTAATAAAAATCTTGTAAATAGTGCAGATGTTATGGGGGATTATGTGTCACAGCCAATTGCAATAGATGAGCAGCCTATAAATTCAGTTAAAAATTATGGTACAGGTTTTGCACCATACTTTATTCCACTTTCACTATGGGTTGGTGCAATAATGATGTTCTTTATAATAAGCGATAAAGTAGATTCAGATTTAAATATAAGTTCAGCATCATTAGTTGCAGGTAAATTTTTATCCTATGGTTTTATAGGTATATTACAAGCAATACTTGCAAGCATAGTTGTACTTGTATTAGGTTTAAAGCCCAACAACATTGCAATGTTCTTCATATTTAATATATTTATGTCCTATGTATTTATAGCTATTATTCAGTGCTTAGTATTTTTACTAGGAATGGCAGGAAGATTATTATCAATAGTATTATTAATACTTCAGCTAACATCCTGCGCTGGAACATTCCCACTGGAAGTTGTACCAAAATTCTTTAAGGTGTTGTATCCATTTATGCCTTTCACGTATTGTGTTTCTGCATTAAGAGAAATAATTTCTGGATCAAATCACAGTATTATTGCTCAGGATATGACAATCCTTGCGGGAGTATTAGCAGTATTTCTGATTATTTCAATTATATTCAAAGGTCATGCTGACAAAATGCAGCAGATTATTGAAAGAAAAAAAGAAGAAGAACAGGCTGTAGTATAAATAGAAGTCTCATATGATTTTTTTAATCATATGAGACTTTATAGTTTACCGGATTTTAAAATTGAAATTAACAGCCAAAAACCCATTACAGCGGCTATTAAGTATCCTGCCATTCCAATTATAGAAATGTTATATACCTTAGGGCCAATATTAGTATTTAATATTAAAGAGGACCCTATTATCATAGAAGATATAATTAATGCAAATACCATTCTATTTGCCATTTTATTCAGTTCTCCTATGGATTTATTTAAATTTGTAACCTCTAGATTTATTTTTGCACGACCATTAATTAAGCTATTGATGAATTCTATAATTTTTCCAGGTAGATTTAAAGAATTCTTGCCAAAATTATAAGTTTTAAGCAATAGTTCATCAATATTAAAATCATTAAATATATTTTTTTTATTTTGATTCTTTACATATGGAACTGCAATATCTAATATTTTTATTTCCGGGGAAATACTTGCTACAACTCCCTCAATTATAACAAGTCCTCTAATTAATAATGTAAGATCTTTAGGCAGCCTAATATTATTTCTTTTTGCACTTTCAAATACCTGTTGAAGCATAACTGACAATTGTATGTTTTTTAGTGAGGTGGAGAGATAGGTTGAAAATAAATAGTCTATATCTTCATATAACTTATTTCTGTTAATAACTCCTTTTTTTATTCCTATAGACATTATTACAGATATCATCAAATCTGGGTCTTTATTTGCTACGCTAATCATTGCATCATTAAGGGCATTTTTAAGTGAAGAAGATAAGTTACCCATAATGCCAAAGTCAATAAAGCAAATCTGGCCGCCTCTTATTAGCAAGTTGCCAGGGTGTGGATCACCATGAAAAAAGCCATCTTCAAATATCTGCTTTAGATAGGAAAGAGCTAGTTTTTTACCTAAATCCTCTAAATCATAGCCTCCATCCCTAAGCTTTTTCATATCAGTAATTTTAAAACCATCTATATTTTCCATTGTAATTACTTTATCTCCGGAAAACTCCTGGATTACATAAGGACTGTAAACAAAAGCAACTTTATTATTAAGCTTTCTAAAGTTTATTAAATTGGCAGTTTCATTGGAAAAGTCTAATTCTTTTTCAGTTATATCTATAATTTCATTAATAGCATCTATAGGGTCTATTAAAGCATCTGTAAATTTTGCCTTTGTAAATTTAAGTATTTTATTCAATATACCTAAGTCAATATTCAACTTTTCCTTAATTTCAGGACGCTGAATTTTTACAATAACTTCTCTGCCGTCTTTCAGAACGGCTATGTGTACCTGAGCAACAGATGCAGAAGCTAATGGTGTTTTATTAAAACTCTTAAATACATCTTCGATTTTGCAATTAAATTCAGTACGAAACACATGGTCTATATCTTCAAATTTCTCAGCTGGAACATTATCTTGAAGATTAGAAAGTTCATTAATGTATGCTGCGGGAAGAATATCTGGTCTAGTGCTGAGTATCTGACCTATTTTAATAAAAGTTGGTCCTAATTCTTCAAAAGCTTTTCTAAGATTCTCAGGAGATTTTTTTTCATTATTAAGTTTACTGTCAACTATAAATCCAAAGCCATAATGAGCTAGAACTTTTACAATTTCTCTAAAACGTTGAACAGAATTTTTATACATACCAACATCTCCAAGTAATAAAAAGCCCAACTTATTTAGTTGGGACTTAAAATGATTTATTTTGTTTCATTTAATTTTTCTTCTAGATTTAATAACCTTTCATTTAATTGATTTAGATCCGATTTTGAAGCAAAATCCATACTCCTTAACAAAGTAACCATATCCTCTTTTGTCAAAGGTTTAATATTTTCTGCCTTATCTTTTATATTCTCAGTCTTATCTTTTATGGTTCTCTTCAATTCCTCAGATAATTCCTTACCCTCCTCAACGGTAAGCTTACCCTTCTGAACAAATTCATCAACTAGTTTTGTTGCTTTTTCATATGTGTAAGCAGCTGATCCTATGCCTGCTAATAAAATATTTTTTATTTCACTTACCATAAAAATCCCTCCTACTCATATGTATATTATACCATATGATACAAATTTATGCATATTAATTAATTGTTAATAGAAAAGCATTAATAGAACATGTAATAATAGAAATATTGCTGTAATAATTCTGTTATTGTTGGTATAATAATTATATAAAATACAAGGAGAAGGATAAATCATGGCAGGGAGTTTAATTAAAATTAGAGAAATTCTAAAAGAATTAAGTCCATCAGAAAAGAAGGTAGCTCAATTTATATTAAATAAACCTTCGGAAGTTTCCGGCTTGTCTATAGGTGATTTAGCTAAATATAGTAAATCTAGTGAAGCAACTGTAGTTAGACTTTGTAAAATACTAGGGTTCAATGGGTATAAAGATTTTAAAATAAGTATTACAAGGGATATGGCATTAAATGATACAAAGGAAAGCTTACAAAACCAATATAGTGATGTTGAACCTGGAGATGATTTAAAAACTATAGTTCAAAATATTAGTAATAATAATAAGGAATCTAGGTTATAGATGCCATTATTAAAGCAAATAGAATTGATTTTTATGGAGTAGGAGCATCTTATTTAATTGCCTATGATGCTTTTCAAAAGTTCTCCAGAATTAATAAAATAGTAACTGCTCACTCAGATCCCCACATGCAGATTGCATCCGCATCAAATTTAAAAAAAGGAGATGTTGCCTTTGCAATTTCTTACTCAGGAAATACTAAGGATACATATGATTCCATAAGAGTAGCAAAGGAGTCAAGAGCAACAACTGTGAGTATTACTAAATATGGTCAAAATGCAATAAGTGAATTGTGTGATATAAATTTATTTGTTTCAGCACCTGAAATAACAATAAGGAGCGGAGCTATGTCATCTAGAATAGCTCAATTAAACGTAATAGATATTTTATTTGCAGCAGTAGCAAGTACTCAGTTTGATGAGGTGAAAAAATATCTGCAAAATACAAGAAGAGTAATAGCCATAAAAAAGATATGATTATAAAATATTGACACTA
>JAQSXU010000295.1 GCA_029256485.1 Clostridiaceae bacterium | reverse complement strand
CTTATCTAATGATTATAATGAAACGGAGAAAACAAATGGATAATGAGGAGTTAAGAAAGTTACTTCAGGATATAAAGGCAGGGAATGTATCCATTGATGAAGGTGTGGATTCGTTAAAGGATCTTCCTTTTAAAGATTTAGGATTTGCAAAAATAGATAATCACAGAGAACTAAGGGTTGGTTATCCAGAAGTTATATATTGTGCAGGGAAAACTGTGGGTCAAGTAAAAGAAATTGTAGAATTCATGATGACTAAAAACTGTAACATATTAGGAACAAGGGCCACTAAAGAAATGTATGAAGCTGTAAAAGCTATGTATGCAGAAACAGAATATAATGAATATGCAAGAACAATAGTGATAAAAAGAAAGAAAACAGAAGAAACAGATACATATATTGCTGTTGTTACAGCTGGAACTTCTGATATTCCCGTCAGCGAGGAAGCAGCAGTAACTGCTGAGGTTTTTGGAAACAAGGTAGAAAGAATATATGATGTTGGGGTGGCTGGAATACACAGACTTTTCAACAGGTTGGATTTAATTAGAGGAGCAAAGGTAGTTGTTGTAATAGCTGGAATGGAGGGAGCATTGGCCAGCGTAGTTGGCGGCTTAGTGGATAAACCAGTAATAGCTGTACCTACAAGCGTGGGATACGGGGCTAATTTCTCAGGACTTTCAGCGCTGTTATCAATGCTTAATAGCTGCTCAAGTGGTGTAAGTGTAGTTAATATAGATAATGGATTTGGAGCAGGTTATATGGCAAGTATGATAAATAAACTATAATAATTGTTAAAAAAATGTCACAATTCATATTGCGGCATTTTTTTTAATCGCCAATTTTAGACTGGTTAATATAAAGTATGAGAATATTATTAAAACTTTGTTAACTATGTTTTAACTCTGTTGACAAAGATATACAGTGGAATATAATGTAATTATAATTTCGATAAGTAATAAATTTTGAGTGTACTTATCTTATATTATAACTATGTGTTAGGGGGAAATTTTATGAGTATTAAAGACAGTTTAGAAAAGACAGCCAAGCAGGTAATTACGAATACCATTGTAGAAATGTTAGAAAGAAACCCAGAAAAAAATGTTGATAGAATTTTTGATGCGGTTAAAAAGTTAACAAAAGATGAAAGTCAGATGAAACAAATTGAAGTGGTTCAAGATTATTATAATACGCAGACTGCTACCCATGAACTAATTCAAAATATATTGACAAAAACTGATAAGAAATGCTTAAAAAAGTTCTTTACTAACTTTTTTGCTAATGCTAATTGGTATGGGGGACCAAAGAGAGAAAAATATATGGAGAGTGAAGACACTAAGATTCCATTTGTACTTCTTATAAGTCCTTCAATGCAGTGTAATTTGAGATGCAAGGGATGTTATGCTACTGATTTACTCGACCAGCCCAAAATGCCAATAGAAGAGGTTGATAGAATAGTTGGAGAAGCTAGAGATTTGGGTATTCACTACATTATAGTGCTGGGGGGAGAACCATTTTTTTACAAAGAATTGCTTGATATTTATAAAAAGTATGATGATGTGATATTTACGCCATTTACCAATTGCTCATTAATTGACGATAAGCTGGCAGATAAAATCAGGGATTTAGGTAACGTAATACCAATGCTTTCAATTGAAGGAAACGAAGAGGATACCGATGGGAGAAGAGGCATTGGAGCCTACAGCAGAGTAATGAGGGCCATGGACAAATTAAATGAAAGGGGAATACTTTTTGGAGTCTCCACAGCAGTTACTAGAATGAACATAGATTCTGTACTTTCAGATGAATTTGTGGATAAGCTTATTGAAAAAGGAGCTAAGATGAATTGGTATTTCTTATTTATGCCAGTAGGTGCAAGAAAGCCGGATTTCAATATGATGCTAACTCCTGAACAAAGGGTATATTTAGGAGAGAGAACAAGAGAAATCAGAAATACTAAACCATACTTTACAATTGACTTTTTCAATGATGCACCATATGTTGGAGGCTGTATAGCTGGTAAGTTTTATATGCATGTTAATGTTCATGAAGATTGTGAACCTTGCATATTTGCACATTTTGCTTCACAGAATTTAAAGGGAAAGCATCTAATAGACGTATTAAGAGATCCTTTCTTCAAGGAATTAAGGCATATTCAGCCATATAATGAAAATATGTTAAGACCTTGTATGATGATTGATAATCCAAATGTTGTGAGAGATGTCTGCGAAAAGACAGGTGCCAAACCAACAGATGAAGGCGGAGATGCAATGCTGCATGATGAGCAATTTAAAAATAAACTTGAACAAATTGCTGAACAGTGGAAACCATATGCAGATAAGCAATGGAAAGAAGTATTCCATGAAAAAGGCAATTCGGAGTTCTCAAAGGGATAGGTATTATAAGGGTATTATAATTTAATATGTGAGGTTTTCAGGCTCTAGGCAGATTAAACTTGCTTAGAGCTTCATATTTTTACCTGAAGCCACAACCAGTATTGAAAGAAATCAATTTGTTTGATAACATAGTAAATAAAGCACCATTATTAAAAGCTTTCTTTTATAGGAGGATGATATCTTTTGAAGAAGTCCAGGAGTACAGTAGCAATTTTTATAGTAACCTGTTTAATTTTACTCACAGGGTGTAGTAAAAATGTTCAAACTAATAAACCTGATGAGCTCACAGGTAGTATTTCAATAGCTGCAGATACTAGCAATGAACAAATCATTAAAATTGCTGCAGAAAATTTTAAAAGTAATAATCCAAAGGTTAGTGTAAATATTCAACCAATAGATACAGTTTCTCTATTGAGTTCCAAAGATGAGGCGTATAAGAATTATGACTTATATATAACTGGAGAAGAAAACTTACAGAAAATTTTAAGCTTAAATTCAAAATTATTTTATGACTTAGGCGGCAGTATAACTGATGAAAAAGGAAGCATTATTAAAAATTACATATCTAATAATAGCTATAATGGAAAGACCTACGGATATCCATGGTATACATATGCCTATGTAATATATTATAGACAGGATTTATTTAAAGATGCAGGTATCTCTATTGAGGATATAAAAACCTGGCAGCAGTTTATTGATGCATCAGCTAAAGTAAATAAGGCTACTGGTAAAAAGATTCTAACACAGGAGAGTTCAGGAAGGTTATATTCTATTTTGATGAATCAATTAAGAGGGGACTTCATGGATAAGGACGGAAAGAGCTTAATCTCTTCAAAAGTTTCTTTGAAAGCATTAACTGTTTTAAGCAGCTTATACTCCCAGGCACTACTGTACAGTTCAAATAACATTGTCAGCGAAATTAAGAATGATAGGGTTAGTGCAATTCTAGGAAATTCATCAAATATGTCAGCAGTTTCTCAAGGCAATCCTAACCTGAAGGATAAGTGGAAAATAATACAATTGCCAGCCTTTGAACCAGGAGGAAATAGATCAGTTACATTTGGCGGAAACAGCTTGCTGCTAAATAAAGATTCTAAAAACTCTAAGTTAGCATTAGATTTT
>JAQSXU010000077.1 GCA_029256485.1 Clostridiaceae bacterium | reverse complement strand
TAATGCATTAAAGTTCTTACATTGTGTCTTTGCAAAATATCTAATCTTCAAAGATTTTTGTGAAGTCACAATGTATTAGAACCTTTGCATTATATATATAATCTAATTAATATAAAAGCTGAGGTGTGTATAATATGACCAACTGGTCTGCAACAACAGATGAAAGCAAAAAAAGATGGGAACAAAATGCTGACTTTTGGGATGATAAAATGGGTGAACACAGCAATAGTTTTCATAGGGAAATTATCAGGCCGTCCACAGAAGAATTATTAGAAGTTAATGCAGGTGAAGAAATATTAGATATTGCATGCGGCAATGGAAACTTTTCAAAAAGAATGGCTGCCTTAGGAGCCAAAGTAACTGCATTTGATTATAGTGCTAATCTAATAGAAAATGCCAAAAAAAGGTGCTCTTTCTATTTAGATAAAATTGATTTTAAAGTGATAGATGCAACAAACTATGATGAACTTATAGAATTGGGAATTGGATGTTTTGATAAAGCTGCAGCTAACATGGCTTTAATGGATATTGCTGATATTAATCCACTGCTCCATGGGGTTTTCAAACTATTAAAACCAAAGGGAATATTTGTATTTTCTGTTATGCATCCATGTTTTCAGCCGCCTAGAATGAGGCACATTGTTGAAACGGAGGATTTAGGCGGAAATATAGAGACAACAAATTCAATTCAAATTTTTAACTATATAACTCCTCAATGCTTTGAAGGCAATGCAATAGTAGATCAGCCAGTTCCACAATTATATTATCATAGACCACTATCAGAACTGCTTGAACAATGTTTTAAGGCTGGCTTTGTAGTTAATGGTTTAAAAGAACCTGTATTCATCAAAGATAAAGAGCAGTGGAATGAAATACCTCCCGCAATTATTATCAGGCTGCTAAAGTATTAGTATAAAGGAGAATTATATTTATGTTAGTGTATGCCAATGAAAAACTTGATCTTAAAATATATTCATTAGACTGTGAAAGATGGGAGGATTTTGAACTTTTATTTGGTGCCAGAGGTGCCTGCGGAGGGTGTTGGTGTATGTCCTGGAGACTTAAAAAATCAGAATTTGAACTTGGAAAGGGAGAGGATAACAAGTACTCCATGAAGAATATTGTATATAGAGGTAAGCCTGCTGGAGTATTGGCATATGAAGATGACAAGCCAATTGGATGGTGTGCAGCTGCTCCAAGAGAAGTTTACAAGCGTCTGGAAAGTTCCAGAGTTCTCAAAAGAATTGATGATGAACCAGTCTGGTCTATTACCTGTCTTTTTATAGCAAAAAATTTCAGGAGAAAAGGTATTTCAACAGAGTTAATAAAGGGAGCAGTGGAATACGCTAAATTAAATGAAGCAAATATAGTTGAGGCATATCCAGTGGTGCCCTATGGAAATGATGTACCAGATGCCTTTCTTTGGACAGGTACTCCAGCAGCCTTTGAAGCAGCTGACTTTAAAGAAGTAAAGAGAAGGTCAAAATGGAAGCCTATGATGAGGTATTATATTTAGTACCATGGGAGGGATGTAATAAATGAAATTCACAGTAATAGGAAGCGGAGGATGTGTGGCATTGCCCAAACCATTATGTCAATGCAGCGTTTGCAAGGAGGCAAGGGAAAAAGGCAAGCCATATTCAAGATTGGGCTGCAGTTTATATGTTCATGATTTAAAACTATTAGTTGATACACCAGAAGATATAGTACAAGCATTAAATTATGCTGATATTCAGGAAGTTAATTATGTTTTGTTTAGTCATATGGACCCTGACCATACACTTGGTATGAGAGTTTTTGAACATATGCGCCTTAATTGGTTTCAAATTTCAGAAGGAAAAGAATGTACAAATCCAATAGCCGTGTTTGCTATGCCTCATGTTATGTCAGATTTAAACTCAATACGTTCAAAATACGGTTCATATTTAGATTATTATGAAAACATTAGAAATATAATAAAAAGGAAGACTGTAGCAGATTTTATAAACTTAAATGACATAAAACTCACATTTGTTAAAGCCGGTTCTGCCACAGTATTTGTGTTTGAACAGGGAGAAAAAAAGCTTATTTATGCTCCCTGTGATGTAAAGCCATTTCCCATAAATGATATTTTCAAAAATGCAGATATTATGATAATTGGAAATACCATTGTTGGTGATGTTTTAAAAGGAGGCTATATTTTAAAACATGGAAACAGCCTGAAAAATGAATTATTTAGTATGAATGAGATTGAACAGCTAAAAAATAAATATAACATTGAGAAGGTTGTTATTACTCATTTGGAAGAGGATTGGGGCAAATCTTATGATGATTATCTAGAGCTGGAAAAGCAATATAATGGTATTACTTTTGCTTATGATGGGATGACTCTTGAAGTATAATTATATTTCTATTTATGGAATGGACAAAATAGGTGGAATAATGCAATAATATATGTATGGAAAATCCATTTTTTATTTTGGCACCAATAAAAATTTAGTTTGGGTAAAGAAGGTGATTAATTGAATAGAGTGAAAAAAATAATAATAGGTCTATTGTTTGCTATTTTACTTGTGGCAGCAGCTGCATTAATATTATTTTTTAATGAGTTAAGAAGTTTAGCTTCATTAAAAGTTATTGATGATTATCCAATGTATCGAATGACTTACTATGGAGATTATGGATTTGATGAATTTTTAAAGGTTGGTGCTAACAGTGATAGGGATATTGAAAAATTTGTAACCAATAGATTATTAAAAGGATTACCTATACACATAAATGTAACTGGAGCTGGATGTACGGCATTTGTGACAAAGAGTGATAAGGGGGATACTATTTTAGCAAGAAATTTTGACTTTACATATTCACCCTCATTACAAGTATGGACCAATCCTAAAAACGGGTATGCTTCAATATCAACTGTAAATCTATCCTTTGCAGGATATTCAAAAGGCAATTTACCAACTCCAATGGGAATGAATAGTTTTTTGACCCTGGCAGCGCCTTATCTGCCATTTGATGGCATGAATGAAAAGGGAGTTTCCATGGCACTGTTATCCGTTCCTGAAGCACATGGGGGCAGCAGTAAAAATAAAATAACCATAAATACAACAACAGCAATCCGACTTGTGTTGGACAAGGCTGCAACTGTAGATGAGGCAGTTGAGCTATTAAGTAAATATAACATCTATTTTTCAGGAGATGTTAAATGTCATTACTTAATCGCAGATGCAACTGGAAAATCTGTTATAGTTGAATTCTGGGATGGAGGATTACAAGTTGTTAAGGCAGATAAATCATATCAGATTGCATCAAATTTCATTGCATATAAAGGATTAAATATTGGAGAAGGATATGATGAGTTTGATAGATATGATGCTGTGAAAGTGGCCATTGAGAAAAATCAAGGAAAATTGACAACACAGCAGACCATAGATTTGCTTACACAAGTTGGTGTACATGGGCCTTCAGGAGAGGATAAATTACAGTGGTCCATGATCTATAATTTAACTGATCTTCAGGGATATGGTTTTGCGCATAGGAATAAGGGAAATGTAACAGAATTTAATCTGAAAAAATGAGCATAAGAGGGGGTTCCATTTATATCAGGAGGTTTTATAGGAGGTCTGTTAACATTAATTATTGGAGTTAAATCCATATGGTGTGCAGGAATTATATTGGTCTCTGCAGTTATTTTATTTAGCATTAGCAAAGGAAAAAATAAAAAGCTATCGGAGTATTTCTGATAGCTTTTTTGGTATAGTAAACAAAAGTGTATCTCTACTGTTTATCATCATTAATAAATATATGATAATGCTCTTTTTGTAAAAATTTAAGGATAGCCGGCATATTGTCACTAATAATACTGTAGTTTTCATTTATTAGTTCTCTTGCCTTCCATAAGCTTCTATAGTGGTTTTCATCATATGATCTTAAATTATAATTTTCAATATCATTTGCTTTCCAAACTTCACAGCCCTGGAATGGGTTAGCCGTTCCAATGTATAATTCGTTACGGCCATCAACATAGAGTATCCTTCCGCCATAGTTGTGTGGATTCCAAAGCCCCTTCAGCACCACAGAACTGAAATGAACCCCGTCATAAGACATATACAAATCAAATCCAATAGGATATTTAATTGCTCTCAGTATTTTTACCACATTCCTGTAAATTTTTATTAATATATTTGTTGTTTCTGCACTTATCTGCCTCTCTAAAGCAGATCTGTTTGCTAAAAGGGTATCCAGTATTACTTCCATATTGCTTGAATCATCAAAAGTACTTATGAGCAGCCTATCCTTGTACTCCTGTATCTGCCAGGCATACACATTGAAGGGGTTGTTAAACCCTGACCCAAGGCCAGATAAACTTTTGCGTTTCTCCCTATCTGACGGAGTTAAAGGTATTAATGGATTTCCGCCTACAATGAGCTGCCAGTTATCATATTTATCAATTCTTATAATATCGCAGCCCATAGGAATTAACCAAGCTAATGGCAATTGCTTTGTTCCGCTTACGTAAAGATAATCTTTAAATACACCAATGCTTAAAGAGTATTTATTTGCAGAATCTCCAAATCCTTTATCCACTATAAGTGTCCAGTCATTCAATTTTGGTTCCGCTCCATTTGTTCTCCAAACTTGAACACCATCCGAATTACTTGTAGCAACATAAATCCTATTATTAAATACTTCCATATTACTTATAGCGCCTTTTGGGTTCTTGTCAGGGTCAAAGCCATCTGAACTATAGTCTGTAACAAGCTCCCATGGATAAAATTCAGGATCCTTACTGCTATATAACAGTGGATTTTGATTTGAACCTGAAGTTAATTCATTTATAGTAGCTAAATATATTTTCCCCTTTTGTATTACCATTGCTCTTGAGGAAGTACCCTGCAAAACGTTATCCTGCAGTGTAAACCAATTAACACCGTTAGTGGTTTTTAATATCTGCACTTTTGACCCATAGGCTGCAGCATAAATGCAGGGACTGCCTCCAAAAGGCCTGTGCTGGATCATAAACCTGAAACCGAAAATGCCGGAGTCACCTGAAGCTTTAAAGACTTCTTCCCATGGAAGAGTTCCATCCTTTTTATATCTCCATATTTCAGCCAGGTTATCAACAGGGCCCGGATTTACTAGTGCGGGAATTTGAGTTCTCTCATTAATAGACTTGATAACATTTAGCAGTATATTTCTTCCGGTGCCTACATAAATAAAATCTCCTAACTCACTCATAGACCATGCATAGTTATTCTGTCTCGCATTATTAAGATTATTATAATCAAACCCATTTACTTGGGTTAAATTTTGAAAATTACGCATTTCAGTCCCTCCCTTAGTTATTTAAAGGCTTGTCTCACTAGTAATATATGTGCAATGGGGACTAATGTTACTAAATGTTTAATATTACATACAAGGAGATGCATCAATGTCAAACATTTAGTCGGGACATAGCCTTTTAGAAATTAAAACCATTGTTGCTCATGATTTTTATCATATCCATTATTTTGTTCTTAATAATATTTCCTCCCTGTGTTTATTTTCCCATTAGGTTTACATACACGCCTTATTTCCTTTAATCCTTTTACAGGGTCAGGTACAGAGCAGAACACACAAGTAGTAAATACCATATCAAATGTATTATCGGCAAAGTCCATATTCTGTGCATCCATTTGAATTAGTTCTATTGGTTTATTAAACTTTTTTGCCTTTTCTCTTGCCATAGTAAGCATCTTATAACTAAAATCAATTGCTGTTATGTTTACGCCATGGGGATAATATGGTATATTCTTGCCTGTTCCCACCCCTATTTCTAAAACCTTTCCTTTTAAATCTTTAGTAGCTTCCAGTCTCCACTTTTTTAGAGACATGGCTTCCATTGGCTGTCCAAGTAAATCATACAACTTTGAAGCCCTGTCATATCTTCTTCTAATCTTCTCTGTATCGTCCATTTAATCTCTTAACATTTTCTTCTTTTTACTATATTCTACTTCTGAAATTTCTCCATTTGCATATCTTTGATTCAATATATCCATTGCATCATTTCCACCTCTTGAATTACTATAATTTTTATGGCCGCTTTGTGACAAACTGACTGCTGCATATATTGCCAATCCTATTAATATTAATGGAATAATCATACCAAATCCTCCCAGCATACCGTATCCATAACCCATCATATTTATCAATCCTTTCTATTATTTGTGTTTTGAAATAACCGTTTCAAGTTGTCCATCCTAATTATTTATATATATCAATTAACTTATATGTAAATTGTAATACTCAATTATGGAGAAAATATGGAGACATCATATATTTTTTATTTAATTCCGTCTTACATAATTCCTTCACAACTTCTAGTTACAATGTATATGAAGTTATAAAACAGCCTGGTAATCTAAATTAAATCTCAATTATGTTTATAGACATGGAGGAATTTTACTAAATATATAATTGTGGGGGAGTACAAATAAAAATGAGGAAACTCAGATGTCTTTTGATATGGTGCTAGAAGCAAGACAAAAAACCTTTGACAGCATCAACAAACTTATAAATTTAAATTTAAAAGAAGCGGAACAAGCTAATAAAGCAAATAATTCTACATAGACTCTAAATAAAGCAGCTGAAAATACTGGCAATTTAATATCTGCAATGATTTCAAGTTCAAATAATATGAGCAGTTCCAGTGAAGAAATTTCTGCAGCTGAAATAAAGAATAAAGGGTTTAGGGCTATTGATATTTCTAAAAATATATATAAATAAAAGCAAGGGAATGAGGAGTTAAAAGGTCTAGTGCAGAAGTTTAAGATATAAATATTATTTTTAATGTAAATATTAAATATAATTTAGGAAGTGATGAATAGTGTATAAAATTTTAATAATTGAAGATGAGGAAAAAGTATCAGAGGTTTTAAAAGCATACTTAGAAAAAGAAGGATATCAGGTTTATTGCACTACACATGGAGAAAAGGGAATTGAAATGTTCAAGACTATAGATTTTAAACTAATAATACTTGACCTAATGCTGCCAGATATCAGTGGTGAAGAAATATGTAAAATAATCAGAGAAACTTCTGATGTACATATATTTATGCTTACTGCAAAGGGGACTTTGAACGAAAAAATAGAGGGGTTAAATATTGGTGCTGATGATTATTTGGTAAAACCATTTAGTCCGAGAGAATTAACGGCAAGGGTTAACGTATTATTTAGAAGATTATTTAAAGACAATGAAAGTTCAAATTTTGTTTTTGATGATGGAAGGCTATTTATGGACTATGATAAAAGATCCGTAAAAATAAATGGAGAGGAAGTACTATTTACTCCAAATGAATTTGATATATTATATACACTTGCTGTAAATAAGGGCAAAGTACTATCCAGAGAACAGCTGATAAGTAAAATATTTAGCCATGACTTTGATGGCTTTGATAGAACTATTGATGTACATATAAAAAATATACGTAAGAAGATCGAACAAGATACAAAAAATCCAAAATACATTGTAACGGTTGTGAAAGTAGGTTACAAATTTGGCGGTGAAAATTAGTGCAAACAATCAGAAAAAGATTAAGCGTTTTATTTGAATGCTGTTCAATTGCGGCAATACTATTAATTACACTATTTGTGAATGTGACTATAAATAATAAATTCAATAAATATGTATTAGATACTCAAAATACAAGAAATGAGAGAATTGTATCACCCTTGTTGTTATTGTTGTTATAAGCCTTTATTTCTCAAAGCAGTTTTCTATTCCAATAAAGGAGGTAGCCGATATGTCAGAGAACCTTTCAAAAGGGAATTTTGATACAAAATCAAGTTCAAAGAGTAACATAGAAGAACTAGAAGATCTTAGGACTAGCATAAATGTACTAGCTGAAAAATTAAAATATCAAGATATGCTTAGAAAGAGATTGGTTTCGGATATATCCCATGAAATAAGAACGCCTTTGAATATACTGCAAAATAACTTAGAGGCAATGATAGACGGAATTTTTCCAGCTTCACCAGAAAGATTAAATTACCTAAATGAAGAAGTGGTAAGATTTGCCCGTTTACTAAATAATTTAAATGCTTTAAAAGAATTTGAATCAGAGAGTGTAGAACTTAATTTTGAAAATATAGAGTTAGATAAAATGGTACAAGCCATATGCAGGGATTTCTATATTTCAGCAAAAAATAAAAATATTAAAATTGATTTTTATGCCCGTTCCAGACAAGGGTATGTAGTAAGGGAAGATAGAGATAAATTAAAACAAGTATTTATAAATCTGATTTCAAATGCAGTAAAATTCACAGAAAAGCAGGGCGAAATACATGTAAGCCTAATGGGCAGTGAAGAGCAGGTTATAGTGAAGATTAAAGATAATGGTATTGGAATTAAAAAAGAAGATTTGCCATACATTTTTGAAAGACTTTACAGAGGTGATAAAAGCAGACACGAAATAGCAGGCAGCGGTTTAGGACTAACTATTGTTAAAAATATATTACAATTTCATTCTGCCAATATAAATGTGGAAAGTAAGGAAGGTGAAGGAACCACTTTCAAGGTTTACTTCATTAAGAATAAACAAATAAGTAATTGGAGGAAGCAGACAAATGAAAGAGCTATTTAGTATTGGATCAATTCATATTTATTTTTTTGGGTTAATGATAGCTGTAGGTATAATTGCAGGCAGTATGTTTGCAATAAAACAAGCAGAAAAAAGAAAAATCAGTGAAGATTCTATGATTAATTTCATTACTATAATTGTCATATCAGGAGTAATAGGCGCCAGATTATTCTATATACTGTTTTATAATCCATCATTTTATTTTAAAAATCCTTTAGATATTATTAAGATAAGTGAAGGGGGATTCTCAATCCATGGAGGTATAATTTTAGCAATTTTAGCCGGATATATTTATTCAGTTAAAAGTAAAATCCCATTCTTTAAACTTGCGGATATTACTGCCATGGCCTTGCCATTAGCTCAGGGTATTGGGAGAGTTGGCTGTGATGTATTTGGTAAAGCTATGGTAAATATTATGCCTTGGGGTATTAATTATAATGAACAAATATTACATCCAGCGCAGGTATATGAATTTGTTTTAGACTATATTTTGTTTATTTTATTATGGAGAAGAAGTTATAAGAAAAAATTTCAGGGAGAACTATTTGTAATATATATAATAGCATTTGCTGTTATTAGAGGTATTGTTGAATTCTTTAGAATAAATCCGGTAATATGGGGGCCATTTTCAATCTCACATTTATTAAGTTTAGTTTTAATTATTATTGGGTTAGTGACATATAAAATAATTTCTAATAAAAGCACAGTTGAAGTGGAAAATTCTAATGAGGACAAAATTAAATTAAGCACTTCTATGGTTTACTTGACCGCATTGATACTTGTTTCTGCCATGATATTTTATTTGGTACAAGGGTAATAATTTTAATATAATTTTAAATAATGGTGAAGAATTAAATAATTTTCATAACAGCTAGTTTCTTCATATAGTCTTCATAAGATTTCATTATTATATATATAGATAAACGAAATATTTATCAGATAATGTACATTTAAATTAAAATATTAGATTAGTATAAATATAAACCGCCCCCCGGGTGGGTGGGGCTGTAGAGGTGAGGTATGAACGAGAAACAAAAAAAGGCGTTACAATCATTAAAAACTTCACGGGGACAAATTGATGGAATTATAAAAATGATGGAGGAAGAGAGATATTGTGTTGATGTATCCAATCAAATAATTGCTGCTCAAGCTCTTTTAAAGAAAGCAAATTTGCTAATACTAAAACAACATATACATCATTGTGTGAAGGATGCATTTAAACATGATAATGGTGAAGAAAAAGTAGAGGAAATAATAGAGCTTTTGTCTAAAATAATGGATAAATAAGCCCTAAATATTATTTTTGGAGGAATGGTATATGGCAACTAAGTCATTAAAAATTGAGGGAATGACCTGCGCAGCTTGTGCTAAAGCTGTAGAGAGGGCTTCTAAAAAGGTCCAAGGTGTATCTGAAGCAAATGTAAACTTTGCTACAGAAAAACTAAATGTAAGTTTTGACGAAGCTAAGGTATCTATACCTGACATACAGGCAGCTGTTGAAAAGGCAGGATATAAGGCCGTTGTTGAAGCAAACAATAAAACATTAAAAATTGAGGGCATGACCTGTGCAGCCTGCGCAAAAACAATAGAGAGAGTAACAAAGAAGCTGGACGGTGTTATTGATTCTAATGTGAATTTTGCTACTGAAAAGTTGACCATAAGGTATGAACCATCAAGAATTAGAATTTCAGATATAAGAAAAGCAATAGATAAAGCAGGTTATAAGGCTTTGGAAGAAGAAGTTTCTGTAGATGAGGATAAAGAAAAAAAAGAGAAGGAAATAAAACTATTGTGGAAAAAATTCATTATTTCTTTAATATTTACAATACCTCTTCTTACAATTTCCATGGGTCATATGGTAGGAGAAAAGTTTGGATATAGTCTTCCACGATTTATTGATCCTATGGTAAACCCTAGAACATTTGCATTGGTACAGCTGGCATTAGTAATACCCGTACTGATTGCAGGAAACAGATTCTATAGGGTTGGTTTTAAGGCTCTGTTAAGAAGAAGCCCTAATATGGATTCTTTAATTGCAGTGGGTACGTCAGCGGCATTTTTATATGGAATATTTGCTATTGTGCAGATTTTTGGAGGTAACGTAGATTATGCTTATGATTTATATTTTGAATCAGCAGGAGTTATTATAACTCTTATAACTTTAGGTAAATATTTAGAGTCAGTAACTAAAGGAAAAACCTCTGAGGCCATTAAAAAGCTTATGGGGCTAGCACCTAAAACAGCCTTAATAATAAGAGATGGCAAAGAAACAGAAATTTCCATAGATGAAGTTGAGGTTGAAGATATAATCCTGGTTAAGCCGGGAGAAAAGATGCCAGTGGATGGTGAGGTAGTAGAGGGTATAACCTCTGTTGATGAATCTATGTTAACAGGAGAAAGCATCCCTGTAGAAAAAAGTATAGGTGACAAAATAATAGGAGCTAGTATAAATAAAAATGGAACAATAAAATATAGAGCAACAAGAGTTGGTAAAGATACTGCTTTGGCTCAAATTATCAAATTAGTAGAGGATGCTCAAGGCTCCAAGGCACCCATAGCAAAATTAGCTGATATAATTTCAGGTTATTTTGTTCCAGTGGTTATGTCAATTGCTGCAATTTCAGCCATGGCTTGGTATTTGTCTGGTGAGACAGGAGTATTTGCTTTAACCATATTTATATCTGTACTTGTAATTGCATGCCCTTGTGCATTAGGATTAGCAACCCCCACTGCCATAATGGTTGGTACTGGTAAGGGCGCAGAATATGGTGTTTTAATAAAAAGCGGAGTTGCATTAGAAACTGCACATAAGATAAAAACCATAGTATTTGATAAAACAGGAACTTTAACTGAAGGAAAACCAAAGGTTACAGATGTAATTGTAACAAATGGCACAGCAGAAAATGATTTATTACAATTAGCTGCCTCAGCTGAAAAAGGTTCTGAGCATCCGCTTGGTGAGGCAATAGTAAATGGTGCTAAAGAAAGAAAATTAGAATTTAAGAAGCTGGACTTCTTTAAGGCTATACCTGGACACGGAATTCAGGTTAAAATAGATGGTAAAAATATTTTACTAGGAAACAGAAAACTTATGATTGAAAGTAATATAGCTATAGATAACTTAGAAGAAACTTCTAACAAACTGGCTGGTGAAGGCAAAACCCCAATGTATGTGACCATTGATGGAGAGATGGCAGGAATTATTGCTGTTGCCGATATAGTAAAAGAAAACAGTAAAAAAGCAATAGAAAAGCTTCATGAAATGGGAATAGAAGTAGCTATGATTACAGGAGACAATAAAAGAACTGCTGAAGCAATAGCTAAACAGGTTGGAATAGATAGAATTTTAGCTGAGGTTCTTCCGCAGGATAAGGCTAATGAAGTTAAAAAACTTCAAACAGAAGGTAAGAAGGTTGCCATGGTTGGTGATGGAATTAATGATGCGCCAGCTCTTGCACAGGCTGATATAGGAATAGCTATAGGGTCAGGAACAGACGTGGCTATGGAATCTGCAGATATTGTTCTTATGAGAAGCGATTTAATGGATGTGCCCACAGCAATACAATTAAGTAAAAAAACTATAAAAAACATTAAAGAAAATCTATTTTGGGCATTTGGATATAACACCATGGGTATACCTGTTGCAATGGGGGTGCTGTACCTCTTTGGAGGACCACTATTAAATCCAATTATTGCTGCAGCAGCAATGAGCTTTAGCTCAGTATCAGTTTTGCTAAATGCTTTAAGACTAAAAGGATTTAAGCCGGCTAGATAACAAGTTAACTAGATAAATATATTAATATCAATATATATTTAAATATAATTTTAAAATGGAGGGAAATAAAATGAAAAAGAAAATATTAGTTGAAGGAATGAGTTGTGGACACTGTGTTAATCATGTTAAGGAGGCATTAAGCGAACTCAAGGGAGTAACTGGTGTAGATGTAAACCTAGCTGCCAAAACAGCAGTAATTGAGGCTTCTGTAGATGTAAAGGATGAGGATATAAAATTTGCTATTGATGATGCAGGATATGAAGTTGCAGGAATAGAGGTATTATAAATAAATTAGAAGAAGGAAGTTATTTGATATGGAATTTTTAGCAGGAAACTGGATATATTTTGTTTTTGCAGGGATAATGATATTTATGATGACTAAAGGCGGGGGATGCTGCGGTGGAAGTTCTCATGGTTCACATTCCCATGATGGAAATTCTCATGGCGGCGGGTGCTGTGGCGGACATTCCAATGATAATCATAACAGCTATAATCACGGCCATGATGAGCTTAATCAGCCAATGAATGAAATAGATACTGTAAAAGATCCTGTATGTGGAATGTATATAAATCCTGATACCGCAATAAGAGAAACAATAGATGGTAAAACCTATTATTTCTGTAGTGAATCCTGTAGAAAAGAATTCCTTAGAAAACAAAATACAATTTAAAATAATAGATAACCTATCAATAACTAAAAGCGTCCAAAATTCAGGGCGCTTTTAGTTTATATTGAAATGTTTTACTACAAACAATCACATATTTCATTAGAAATCTTAAATAGTATTTTATAGTCATCTCCAAAGGTACATATTGAATCACAGTTTTTATATAGTTTTGAGAACAGCATATATCGTAATGAAATACAATCTAAGTTTTTAAATGAAGGCCTTTTTAACTGAGCTATAATTTCTTTTTCGCGGGAGTCTGGAGCAACAAGAAAAAAATTATATTGTTTTGACCCCAGTGATGATGCTAAATCTACTAAACGTAAAATACCAGAATATATAGATGTGCTTTTTTCTATTTCAAAGGCACATTCAATTTCTTTTGCATTTTTATTTATCCATATAACATCAATAAGAGAAATGGTCCTTAGAACTTCTTTGGGAAGGTCTAATGCAGGAAGTTCTGGAACAGTAATAAATTCTAAACTTTTACCATCTAGGCTTCTGGTTCTGTCATTCACTGCCACAAATACATCATAACCAAGATTTCTGCCTATTTCAGTTAATAAAAACTGCATTTTCAGGTGCTCAGACTGTTCTTTAATCTCATTTCCAATTTCTATGCGGCGTTTTTTTAGAGATTTTTCTAATTTATCTTTTTCAAATTTTAATGATACTTTCCAGTTCTCATTTAATGAAATCTTTCCCGTCCCAACATCAAATAAAAGCCCAGATATAGCACCTAAATCCTTTGATAATAATGGATTAATATCTTCATTGGTCTTTATAATTACTTCCATCATTTGAAGGTAATCATTCCAGGAACCAAGCTTCTTATTATCAGAAAAAATGGCGTTAAATCCATTTACAATAGCTGTATTAAAAGGAGGCATTAATGTAGGGTGTAAAAAATAAAGTATATTAGCTGATGCGGGGCCTAGCCCTTTAATTTTATAACTATCTAATTTTATAATTTCCTTTATTATTTTATCAGCACTATTAGCTGATAAACATGATTCCAGAAATTGGCCAAATTTAGCTTTGTTTTCTTCATTTTCGTAGATATCAGGAATCCTAAGTTTCGGTTTCCAATAAAAAGGGTGTGCTGCACCTTCAAATACTTGTTTTTGCTCAGTGATGCAGTTTAAAACAAATTCCAATGGTGAGCCCTTAAAGTCATTTCCAAAGGAATTATTTTTAATTGAACTGATAACATCAATAGCGCCTCTTCTTATAGATCTAAAAGCTTTCATCCTGGTTTCGTTATATGTAAACCAGGTATTATAAACAGATTCACAATCCATTTTATATTGATTAACAAGTTTAATTAAATTATTAGTTTCCATGTTTTCCCCCAGCAAATTATATTTATAGTTTTTGTAAATTTATTACACAATCCATATAACAATATTAACATAAATTCATTATGAACTTCTCATAATTCCCACACAATTAATTTGTATTATATAAATAGAAATTGAAAAGAAAAATTTTACAATTTTAATAATTGAAGGGGTGGTTAATAATGAAATCAACAAAATTTTTGTGGTCTTTTCTTATAATTTTGGCATTGCTTTTATGTGCATCTTATATAATACCTGAGTTTTACTCGGGAAAAAATGAAATTACTACAGCAGCTAATAATTCTGCTGGTAACGGAAGCACAGCGAATAACTATAGCAGAAGGGCAAACGGGTTTAATGGATATGGAATGATGGGAGGAAACAGAGGATACAGGTCAAACTCCTATGCGCAAGATGGACTAAGTGAAGATAAGGTAAATGAGGAAGTTAAAAACTCCATAGAGAGCGCAAAGATTGATAAAGAAAAGAATAGTATTACTTATTCGGGAAATAACATCAAAATTGTACTGTTAGCCAGCGTTAAGCAGGCAGATGATAAATTCCTAGTTGGCGGTTTAGTAAATCCAACGGTGTATATTCAAAAGAATTCTACTGTAACATTAGAATTAATTAATGAGGATGAAGATGTGCCTCATGCTTTTGAAATTACCAGTGCAGCACCTCCCTATGCAAATATGTCTATGATGCAGGGTAGAGTGTACCCAGGAAGTTTTATAAATCCTATTCCTTACTCAGCAAGTGGAAAGTTTTATGCAGCATCAACATCATTCACAGCCAATTATCATGGCGAATTTTATTATATCTGTCAGTATCCTGGTCATGCTGCACAAGGAATGTACGGAAAAATTATAGTTCAATAATTCAGATTAAGAAATATTAAATATGTAGACATTCTACATAATGTCTACATATTTATGTTATAAAATCTGAATATAGAATCTGAGAGGAGAGTAAAACGGAGGAGGAATGAAAACGTGGAGGATAAAATTACAATAATGGCGTCAAGCGGCGGAATATATAATGCCTATAAGGTATTTAACATGGCAACATTTTCATTGATGCTGAACAAACCAGTAAATATTTTTTTCGATTCTGAAGCTGTTAAATTTGTGGTTAAGCCCGAGGTCTATGATTTATCAAGTGAAAAAACTGATGATATAATCTCTTATAATAAGATTAATAAGTTTGGTATCACATCTATAAATGACATAATAAAAAAATGTTTAAAACTTAAGGCTAATTTTTTTGTTATATCAAATGCAATGAAAACATTGGATATTAAAGAAAATCAGCTAATAGACGGAGCAATTCTATCAAGTGAAAATGAATTTTTCCGCAATGCACAAGATTCTAGAACAGTTTTATATTTATAATATCTCTAGTTATAATTGCTGTCTATTTTGTATAGAAATTATAAACAGCAGATTATTGAGTAAACTATAAAAATACTTAAAAATGCTGTAAAAACATTTAACTCTTTTAGCAAAATTCAACATGAAATAAGTCAGGCATAATGACTTGATGGTAAAATAAGAAAAGGAGGTATGTTAATTGATATCATTTGATAATATAAAAATAACAGTTGAAACTACAGTTAATGCAACTATAGAAAAAGTATGGAGATATTGGACAGAGCCAGAACATATAAAAAAATGGAACAATGCTTCCCATGACTGGCACACTCCAATTTCTGAAAATGATTTAAGGGTTGGCGGAAGGTTCCTTTCTAGAATGGAAGCTAAAGATGGTAGCGGTGGATTTGATTTCAGCGGAACTTATAATGAATTGAAAGTATATGAGACTATTTCATATAGTATTGATGATGGAAGAAAAGTTAAAATCAATTTTGTTGATGAAGAAAATAAAACTAGAATAATTGAAGTCTTTGTAATTGAAGTCTTTGATGCAGAAAAGACTAATTCAATTGATCTGCAAAAGCAGGGATGGCAGGCAATTTTAGATAATTTTAAAAAATATGCAGAGCAAACTCCTTAATAATAAATTATTAAAGAACTGCTAAAGACTATTACAGATATAGATTTAACACCTGTGTACAGTGATTTTATTTATGAAAATACTCTGTATTTAGCGGAAAACCTGAAGAAAGAGCAAATACATCGTCATAGAACAATTTTTTTCATTAGGCTGATTAATCATATTATAAGAAAAACAGGCATTCAAAATGAATACCTGTTTTTCTGAGTAAAAAGTAAAAAAATATGATTATAGGTTCTGCATTGCAACAATAGTTATTCCCT
>JAQSXU010000076.1 GCA_029256485.1 Clostridiaceae bacterium | reverse complement strand
CAGTTACAATTCTTTTTCCTTCTTCTGAATAAGCATAAATAGCTTCAAATAGTATCCACTTATTTTTATAAACTTCTCTTGCATCACTATACTTCATGGCAATTACTCCTTCCGCTAATATTATCTTAATTATATCCTATAACTGTATTTTTAACACCGTCTCTTTAATTATTTCCGCTAAAAAATGCACACCCCTAATTCCAAAAACATTAGAGGTGTGCATGTACAGCATAAAATTCTATAAAGCAAATGGTCAAAATATTCTTTATTTAAAAAGGTTCCATTCTTTAATCTTTCTCTATCTATAACGTAACCACGAATCGAAAAATCCTTAAGTACAGAAGCTGCCCACTGACGAAATATTATAGCTCTCTCTGAATTAGTTCTAAATCCAACTGCAATAACTGCTTCCAAATCATAAAATTTAGTATTATATTCTTTCCCATCTGAACCAGTTCGTCGGAATTTCCGACATACTGAATTTTCATCTAATTCACCATCACTAAAAATATTCTTTAAATGCTCTGTAATAGTAGATCTACCTTTTTCATAAAGTGTTGCAATCATATTTTTAGTTAACCTCTAACCTGCTTAAATAAATATGTTCATAACCGTATCTAGTACATCTGCATGATACTAAATATTTAAAAAGTATCTTTCTATTTTTAAACTTATCGCTACTCTTTATATTAGAGAAATATCCCTAACCATGAATCAAATATTTTATCTTCTAATTTACCTGCATTAGTTAAATTATAGTATTATTTAATAAAATTTTGTAGATAATAAAAATAAAGATTTTTGGGGTGGCAAAGGTGTTATTAAAAAAAGAAAAAGAAAAAGAGCAGAACTTATACTTAAAAAATATAAATCGCTAACCCCTAGGAATGGTAGATATTCAGAAGACCTTCTAAAAGCAAAAAATGAATTTATATCTATAAAATAAAAAATCCTTGATATTACTTTAAAAATACTATCAAGGATTTATATGGTGGAAGCGAAGCGTGACCTTAAAAATCCACCAATTATTATTTGCACTATTTGTATTTTCTTATTTATTAATATTCACCACCAATAAACCTATCTTTCTTATTATGCTAACAACTTACCTTCTAAATATGAATACTTCAAATATTCTGGGCTGCTGTAATATACTGAAGAATTAAAATCTGAGATTTCATCACTAATAAATGATTCAAATACTGAATATAGCACATCTATTACATTATTTTCTTCTAAAAGAACATCAATTATTAATCTCTGATATTCTTTACCTATAGATTGAAAACTTGGCACAGCATATTTGCACAAACCTACTGAATCAAAATCTCCTTCTTTAATGTTAAACTCTTCTATTATCTCATCTGATACTTCTTCAAATGCTAAGCAATGATTAACTTCTGCAATTTCTAACTGTCTTCTCAGTTCCTTCTTTCCTAGTATTTTTACTATAGTTGATCTTCTATTTTTAGTTTTCCTACCAATATACTCTATAAGTGAGCAAACATAAAATAAATCATTTTTTTGAGTTTCATTCATTTATAATTTCACTCCTCTCAAACTTAAGACAATCTAAAGCCTTCAATGTATGAAAACTAATTTGATGAGTAGGATATTTAAATTTTGCTAACTCCCAAAAAATACTTCTAGTAATTTCACCAGCTAAAAAGTCATTTACATAATTCCAAACAGTATCATCAGCCATAGGCCCTTCTACTATATCATAATCATGAATTAGTCCTTTTCTACAAGCTGCAATAAAATCTAACCATTCATCTGTCATATTTTCAAATTTTAATATATTTAAATTTTTACTTTCAGTATAAGTATAATAGTTAACTGTAGCATGCTCTCTATTTCTTTTAGCCCATTTTTTAGCTTGTTCAAAATCATTTGTACAATAAAATCCCCATGAAAAATCTTTAGTATATCTACTTTTTCTTACCTCTGGAAATTCTACAACTTCTCCTGATGCATGATACAACATAAAATACTCACCTAACTTTCTCTAATCTCTTACTATATATTATATCATTTTAAAAATTTCTATTCTATGAATTTGACCATTTCATCAATATTTATTCTATTCTCTTTTATATTTTCATAAAAATATATTTTAATCTACTCTCTGAATTTTTATATTTATTTTCACCTTTTAACTGATTTAATTGAACCAGCCACACAGTCTTTCCATCATATACCCATTCAACAGAAACATCACCTAACTCCTCATTAATGCTTTTTTCAATATTCATACATTACACCTATTTCTTATTTCTATATTCCATTGGTGTCATATTGTATGTTCTCTTAAATAGTCTGTTAAAATGTTCTACATTTTCATAGCCCACTTTTTCTGAAATTATTTCTATACTACTGCTGTCATTTTTAAGTAAGACGCAAGCCTTGTTCATACGAGCATTTAATACGATATCTTGAAATGTCATTTTTGTATTATCTTTGATATATTTTGATAAATAAGGCTTTGACAAGAAAAATACCTTTGACAAATCATCCATTGTTACTCTACTATAGTTTTTCTGGATGTAATTCATAATATCAACCATTCGTTGCTCTTTAGCCTGTGGCATTTTTCTAATTTCTGCAATTTTATTTGTTGCTGAAACAAGGGCATTTATAGAGGCTTTAATAATATCTTCATCTATACCTACACCCCAATACATTATATCATTGGAACTGATTCCCACATAAGCAACAGCCTTTGATGAAGAACCTGTTGAAAGTGCATGTTCTTCATAGACAGATAATTCATAAGAAACACCAAAGTATTGTTTAATTGCATTACTTATTACATCCAAACGTCCATTTCCATTTGCCACAACTATTTTATCATCATCCCCATATTTAAATGTAACTGTAGCAGTGATTCCATCGACTTGTTGATAATGAAATTCTGGAATTGAGAATATAGAAGTATTGTTTATATAGTTATCTTCAAATATCTGATAGATTAAGCTTGGTTTTAATTCCCTGTGCTGCTGATCTGAAATTCCTTTCATCATGTAACCAACATCCTCCATCATTTTATATGGAAGAGACAATCCATAATTTTGTTTTAAGATGTAAGCAACGCCTCCTTTTCCTGACTGACTGTTAATTCTGATTACATCAGACTCATACTCTCTTCCCAAATCTCTTGGATCAATTGGCAAATATGGTACTGTCCATCTTCCATCGCTTTTGCCTTCATCCCACCAAGCCATTCCTTTTGCAATTGCATCCTGATGAGAACCTGAAAATGCGGAAAACACCAACTCACCTGCATATGGAGTACGATCATTTACTTTCATTCCTGTAAGTTTTTCGTATTTATCGCGGACTGCTTTGATGTTGCTAAAATCAAGTTTTGGATCTACTCCATGCGTGTATAAATTGATTGCTAATGTAACTAAATCCACATTTCCTGTTCTTTCTCCATTTCCAAATAATGTACCTTCAATCCTTTGAGCCCCTGCAAGTATGCCTAATTCTGCATCACTTATTCCACTTCCCCTATCATTATGAGGATGAACACATAAAATTACTGCATCTCTATATTTCAAATGTTTATGAATATACTCTAGTTGATTAGCAAAAACATGAGGCATCGCCACTTGAACAGTTGTTGGAATATTAATTATTGCCTTATGATCTTTTGTTGGCTTCCATACATCTAATACCGCATTACATACCTCAACCGCATAATCTATTTCTGTACCAGGAAAACTCTCTGGACTATATTCAAATGTGAAATTCCCTTCTGTTTCTTTTGAAAGTTTATTTAGTAATTTTGCTCCATCTACAGCTAACTTCATTATTTCTTCTTTACTCTTTTTAAACACCTGCTCCCTCTGTGCAAGTGAAGTCGAATTATATAAATGAACAACTGCGCTAGGCACTCCTTTTAATGCTTCAAAGGTCTTTCGAATGATGTGCTCTCTAGCCTGTGTTAGAACCTGTACTGTTACATCTTCTGGAATCATATTTTTCTCAATTAATGCTCTTAAAAAATTATATTCTGTATCTGAAGAAGCTGGAAAGCCAACTTCTATTTCCTTTATACCAATATCCACTAACATCTTAAAAAATTCTAATTTTTCTTCTAAATTCATTGGCTCAACTAATGCCTGATTTCCATCTCTTAAATCTACGCTACACCAAATTGGCGACTCCTCTATATACTCTTTCTTCACCCAATCATAAGTCACCTCAGGTGGCATAAAATATTGTCTTTGATACTTCTTTGAATTTTGCATAATTTGTTTCCTCCTAAATATTAAATAATAATTTAACATGAAAAAGCTCATTTATAATGAAGGAACTAAAAACATAGTCAGCAAATTTCACAAAAAAATGCCCCTATATGAAATTTTTCATGTTTCATATAGAGACGCAAATTCCTTACGCGGTACCACTCTACTTCATGACAATCGCCATGCACTCATAGGCACTAACATGCCTGTCCCCTATAACGATGGGCTTCCGTCTGCACCTACACAACATTTCTGTTTTCAGATTAGCTGCTCCAAGGCTAGTTCACTGCATCCTTCTACTGTTTCACACCCACCAACAGCTCTCTGAATTCTGTTTAACAGCTACTGCTCCTCTTCAAAGCATTTGTTTCTTCAATATAGTCATTTTAGCAATTATTAGGAATAGTTACAAGGATTATATTTAATCAATTTTCTTGATGTATTTTAACCTACTGCTAATAGCTAAATAAAAATCTTAGAAATTTCTATTAACATTACTTTGTTTACTTGAAATTTTAAAAGGCTCTCTAAATAAAATATCTATAAACTAAAACAACCCACGACATTGATTGTCGTGGGTTTCATGGTGGAAGCGAAGCGTGACATTAAAAATCCACCAATTACTATTTGCGCTATTTGTATTTTCTTATTTATTAACATTCACCACCAATAAACATATATTTCTTATTATGCGAGCAACTTACCTTCTAAATAAGAATACTTCAAATATTCTGGGCTGCTGTAATATTATGAAGTAATGTTTTATTATCTGTTGGATCTATTGCCAACACACCTAAATCAAACATTTTGTGGTGATTAGGACATAGTACAAGCATATTACTTTTACTATCTATCCCATTATGTTCATTTCCAAGTGGTTGTATATGATGTACCTCTGAATACATCATTCCATATCCCATATCTATTGATTCTCCACATACTTGACATTTATTTTTATATAATATTTTTAATTCTTGTACAATTTTGTGATTTCTTTTTCTTTTTTCTTCCTCTGTCATATATGTTTCTGAAATTACTTCATTGTCAATATCACCACTGTTTAATTTAGGCAATGAAGTTTTATTAAAGAAATCAAATCCTGTACTCTCTCCAATCTCATACTTACTTATAAATCTTTTATACGCCTCTTCAACAAATGGATCAAATCCATACAATAAAATCTATGTTCTTATTCCTCTCAAAATATCTAGTTACCTTTGGTCTATATTGATTTACATTACTTGTTTGAGAAATATACCCTAACCATGAATCAAATATTTTACCATCTAATAACAAATTATTTCCTTCTTTCCTCATAAATCTTCTAATTAACCCGCCTTAATTAAATTATAGTATCATTTAATAAAATTTTGTAGATAATATAAATAAACATTTTTAGGATGGTGAAAATCATGACTGATACAGAAAAAGCTTATATTGCAGGGATAATTGATGGAGAAGGAAGTATTATGCTTCAAAAATTTCATTCCAATGAATTTCCATCTCCTTGCATTTCTATAGCTTCCACTACATATGAATTATTAGATTGGATAAAGTCTGTTATTAGAAAGGGTGTTATTAAGCAAAAGAAAAATTATAATAGCTCTAAACATAAAGATTGTTACAGTTATATTTTGAAATATAATGATGCAATTAAATTACTTGAAGAGATATATCCTTATCTGATTATTAACTCAAAAAGAAAGAGAGCCGAACTTATATTAAACAAATATAAAGCTCTAACTCCTAGAAATGGTAGATATTCAGAAGAACTTCTAAAAGCTAAATATGAATTCTATACTGAATTTATTTCTATAAAATAAAAATCCTTGATATTACTTTAAAAATAACATCAAGGATTTTTATGATTGAGGCAAAGCGTAGTGGGTGAAACCCATAACTTTATTATATATGTTATATTAACTACGCCCCATTTAAATATATTACATTACCTTTTGATTACAGTTATTAATATGTAGAAAGTAATTCAATATGATGTTTCATTGATATCTCCTTAATTTTTCCTAAGCCAGGATAATGTTTTTCTGCATATAAACTCATGAATTCGCTTGTCCCTTTTGTATTTACATAATAATTATCATTCAAGAATTCTACCAACTTTTCTAATGCCTCTAAAAATTTACCTGCAGTATCTTTTTGGTCATCACGTCTATCCGAAATAAAATGTTTTATTGAAAGATATGTATCCTCAAAATGTGAATAATGTATAGCTACAGCATATGGTGTACTACCACTTTCATCATATTTGTCTCCTACTGTTAAATAATCACCATGTCCATAAAAACCATCATTTTTATACTTTAACATAATGTCTGAAAAATAACTATCTGAAGGATAATCTGCATTTCTTGCTTGCTTCTTGAAACCATCTTCTAGCAAAACTACTTTATCAAATCTATTTTGAATAGATTTTTTATACTCTGAACTAACAGATGTATTATTTACAACATGAAAATTTATACTTTTATCTTCTTTAATTATTGATAGTAATTCATTCAAATCTCTGTACATTTTTTGGTGTATAAAACATTTGTTAAATCCTTCATACTTGATAATAAAGTCCTCGATATCACTTTTATTAGTATCATTTTTTATCTGGTATGCCACAGTAAAAATCTTATTTTTATCTAGATTATCCACTATATCTTTTTTAACATTATTGGGATTACTTTTAAATTCTCCTACAAATGGATTAGAAATAATTATAAATGGAATATCATTTTTTTGTAGCTTAACAAAATATTTACTTGCCATATTACCTGATTTTACTGGTTCAATAATCGGCATAACATTACCTTTAAAATTTAATATTTCCTTTAAGTCAATCAAACACAAGAACTCATACTGTTTGCCTCTCAAAAATGGAAAATACATCAAATTACCCCCTTAAATTTTTAATGATAGAGCCTTTACTAGTTTACTGCACTGTTCGAAGTTAAGATTTTCATACAATGCAAAAAGTTTTAGTGACATAGGTATTTGTTTAATTAAATTTTTTTGATGTTGAGTAAGCATTCTTTGTTTTAAAACTTTAACCATATAATTATGTGCTTCCTCTGAAGGTAACTTAGCAAAAAGTTCCTTACACTCTTTATATATTAATGTATTTGGTACTTCTGGCACAGCTCCATACTTCTGCCCAATGATTTCCAAATACTCATCTTTCTTAAGCATGTCAAATATTTTATGACTAATAGTATTTTTTTTGTTACTTTTTGCTTTTTTTATTGTTCTTAAAGTGTATCTATTACTAAGTATTATAATCCCCACTGCATCAGGAATAATTTTATCAATCTTTTCAATATTTTTTTCATAAGTTACAACATAATTATAATCAAAAATAGTTTTATATGAATTTATTTGACTAATCAATCTATCAAGTGAATCTAACTCTGTTTTTATTTCATATACAGTTGATGTATCATTTATTATAACTAAATCAGCTTTAGAATTTCCTACTACAAGTTCATTAAATACTACAGCTGAATTCAATGAACGTCTCCCTAAAAACAATTTTGAAATAATTGCATTTTTATATATATATTCACATCTATAATTTTTGAATAAAAATTTAAATATTTCATCATACAAATCGGACAGATTTTTCTCACCATTTATCTCTGCACCTGTTTTATTACATATATTTTCTATATCTTCTCTATAGCTATCACTAATTATTTTTGAAAGGAATCCTCTACTAAAAATACTAGATATCGCATTTAAATCTTCTTTATCAAATGTACTCACCATTAGTTTGCCTCTTTTCTTGTTTACAATAAATATGTCAATCTCTAAGTAATTACTTAATCGACATAATTATATCAGTAGGCTCGGTAAAAAAACAGTAGATAATAAAATTGATTATTAATAATTCATATCAATTTATCCCTGTAATTACATTTTTCGCTACTCTTGTACATATATCAAAATTGCAATAAGTGATATAACGCCTTTTCAAGTTTTTACATATATAACATTTTTTATGTGATATATAATAAGATATTCTTAATTTTTTTATTAAGTTATGTAAATAATATACCTATTAGAAATAATTTCAAATATCATAATATATTACGCATTTAATTTATATAATTTTCCCATATTTTTAAATAACCTCTATTATTACTAATTGTACCAATTTTATTAAATTATTTCAATAATAATACACCTCTAAATTTACTAATTAAATTATAATTTTTTTTAGCTATATACCAGCCCTTATTTATACTATTATAAGAACTGGTACTATACTATGCGATGTACTTATACCACTTAAAAAGAGTAGCCTTTTTAACAGATGATTTTATTTTATACGCTTCATAATGCTCTAAAATAGTAAAGACCACGCTGAAAACGTTGCTTCAACGTGGTCTTATAGACAATTACTTTATCAACATAATTTTGAATAAACTTTTTACATTATGTATATTTATCTTTTCGTAAATTTCTCGCTCTATTTACAGTATCACTTAAGCATCCATACCCAAAATTACATAAGGCTTATCTACGGGTAAAGACATATTTTTTATTTCTGCTTTAATCCATTTATCACCTTTAGCTCCAAAATAGTTATAAAATACTACATTTATGACTCTCTTTTTGCTGAACTAACCCTATTATTACTAATATACCAATCAACTGTTAAAAATCTTGAAAATTATAGTAATTAATGCCCTAATGAAGATTAATATCTATACCACGATTAAAAAGTTCCTGTTGCTCAACCGGTAATCTCTGAAGTACATTTTTTAGTAGAATTTCATTTTTCAAACTATATATATTTTTTTAGTATACGCACAGATGAATATTCAAACTCACAAATTACAATAATCCTTCTTTTTCAAGAATTTTAATAAACGCTTTTTCTTCTCTCTTATTCCTTGGTTTTATAAGCAAATCGAACTTGTCTATAAAACCAAGTTCTCTCAATCTAAATATTTTATTTAATCTTTCTTGATTGATTGAAACCCACATATCTTGTTTATATAACACATTTGTTTTTATGCAACCATCTTGTAAGCGTTGCATTGTCTCTTCCATACATATTCCACAACTTAGAACTGTTGTATATTTATTTTTTTCAGCTTCCGCTATTTGCTTAATATCCTCTGTATCAGAAAAAACATTAAAACTCTCTCCCTCTACACCATCTTTACACGAATTGTCAGATGGAAATTTTGCATTCCAAATTCTTGTTTCCATTTCCTTGTCAACTCCATTAGCCAATCTAAACAATTCACTATCAAATACTATAAAATCTAAAGTCAAGTTATCTGGTAAAAAATCTTTACAAACTTCCATAATAATCTGTACTTGTATTTTCATATCTTCTGCCATTTCCATCAATGAGCTATACTGTTTTTTCATATAATTGTCATCTTTATGAGCAGCATCTTTGTCTCTTTCATAATAAATGGACTTAATAATTTCATTCTCACACATTTGCTTTTTCGTCTTATGAAAACATTTATCCAAAACAATACATCCATTAATATAAAACTTTCTTCTCGTCTCTCTTACTTTTTCTCTAATATTAATCATAGAAACCTTATCTCCATATTTATATAAATACAGTATTGTATCTACAGACTTTTTTGCATCTATTAAATATCGTGAAAGCTCCCATTTATCCATAGTCCTTACTCCTATCTTCCATTTAACATCTAAATTAATACTTATATATTTTAATTTTCTACTTTAATTACATAATCAACACCATCTACAAATATAATAGATTCTTTAGATTAATTTTTTCGTTATTCATAAATAAAATTATATCACAAAAAAGTATTTTTTTCGCAAGCTACTATAGCAAATAATAACTTATAATACTACATTTTTATCTATAAAAAATAGCCTTAACCAAGTAAATTCCATATTTAAGCAAAAACGTATGGTACGTTTCTCTATAAATTATTCTAAACTTACAGCTAAAAGAAAGACCCTCGACATTCCTGTCGAGGGTTTCATTGGTGGAGGCGAAGCGTGACCTTTAAAATCCACTATTCTTCCTTTATTTTAAAAGCAATTAAATAATCTGAATTATCGATTATACACAACAGTTTTTTATCATAATAAAAATAACTATGTATAGACTTCCATCATCTCATTATACTAAATCAATTGTTCTAATTTATACATAATATTCTCTATATTATCTTTTAACTTTACATCAATTTTTATTGGATATTTTAGCAACATACTCGTACCGCAAAATTCGTGAAACATAATGTTATAAGCAAGTTTAGCTTCCTCCAAAGATAATTTATCCGATCTAATATTCAACACTTGTTTAATTGTATTTAAATTACCATATATTTCATAAATAGTTTTAATATCTTCTTTTGAAAATATATGTGATAATTTTGCCACATTACTAATCCAGTTTTCATCAATATATAATCTATAATTCTTTTTACATTCTATAAACTGTTTTACATCTTCTAATGTGTTTATTATTTTACCCTGTGAATTTAAATATCTTTCAATCAACGCTTTTATATCGCTAGTTGCAAAATGAAAATCATAATAAATTATCAATCCACTTTCTCTAATATTCCTTTTTTCTGTTGCCTCATTAATTTTTTTCTGTGTCCATAATGCTCCAGATACAGCCATAAATGTACCTAATATAGCACCAAATGTTTCAATATAGCTACTTTTGTAATCAGCCGTTTTTAATGGACTTAACATCCATGAAAATAAATCGTTTAAAATTGTCATTCTTAATAAAATTGGAGTAATTAAAAATCCACATCCTATACAACACATAATAACAAAAATTATGTTTTCATTTTGAGGCTTATATCTCTCTATTTTCTTTCTGATTCTTAATTTATTCACTGATATTAATATCTCCTTTGCAAATTATTATTTCTTTTTTTTAATCGTTATGTAATAAATAAAAATAGACTCTTTTATGTGGTTATCTAATAAAAGAGTCTTAATATTATTTCTTTAATTGTTGTAAATTTTACAATAATTAATTCAACCATTGAAATTATCTAAAGTCTAATTTAGTATATTTATAGTATTGTGTTTAAGTACTCATCCAACAAATTATTCCAATCAACTTCATCGATTGAAAGTTCAAATCTATCTAAAAGTTTATTTTTAAATTCCACTATACGTTTTCTATTATCAATATTAAATCCAATTCTTCTTGGATCAATAGCACCTTCTGAAAATTTTGGATTATTAAAATTAAAATCTGGTACCCCTATTACTGTGTATTCATTTTGAACAATCCAAGCAGCTCCCATCTCATTTAAGCAAGCTACACTTTTATAATAATTATCTGACAAAAGATATATCATATATACTCCATCATTAATCTGACTTTTTAAATAATCAAATATATTCGTATCAATTGGTATTCCATAATCATCATTACTTGTAAAAATTATTTGTTGACGTTGGAAGCCCAATCCTCTTAATAGTTTCACAAGTGCCTCGCCATATTTTCTATCAACACTTGAATGACTAATAAATATTTTTTCTTTAATTTTTATAGGGTTCATATCTTCTGACATAATATATATCCTCTCCTTAAAAGCAATTTTTCTTTTAACTTCATTCACTTTTACATTTAATATAACTTTACCTTCCTCATTTTTTAAAATTTCAGCTTGAAAAATATCATTCCCATTCAAATGTATTTTTATATTATTTAAAATATCTATTAATTTATAATCAGATGCTATACCTTTAATTTCTAAATAACTATAATTATCTTTAACTCCGAAAATTATATTTCCTCCACCAGAGTTAGCTAACGCAGAAATATTTAATGCAATTTCATCTGCTGATACTAAAGTACGGTAATATTTTATTTGATTCCTATCATTAGTTTTTATCTTTTTCAAAACATCTTTTTCCATATGCACTTCTCCTATGACTAAATATCGCTAAAAAAGATTTTTTAATGGGATTACTCTAATTCCTGTAGTTATTAGGATATCACCAAAAGTTAACTGCCTAGGAGGACGCACTCCATTATCTATCCAAAGTTCATAATCATTATCATCTAATACATCCAATTCGGATTGGTAAAACAAAATAATCATATCACTATCGCAAGGACGAACAACAACCTTTATTCTTTGTCCGTTTTTATATATATCTCCATACACAGTTTTAGATAATTCTTGTTTTTTTGTAACATCATATATTTTTAGCGTATTTAAATAATTAATAACATTCCTTTTAGACCTTTCAACAAGTTCCTCTACTTTTTTAAATGCTTCATAATTAGATCCCCTATTATATTTTAATAAATACTTTACAGATTCTAAATTATTGTTTTTCTCTAATTCTTCGAGATTATCAATTGCTAATCCTATTAATAAATCATCCGGATTATATTTAGAATAGACCTCTTCTGAATCAACTGAATTTATAAGTCTTTCATTAAGTTCATCTATAGATTTAATATTAAACTTTTTTAAAGTTTCTTCAGTCTCTTCAGCAAACTGAAACTTTTCCATTAATTCATCATTTGAACATAACCTATGTTTCTGCTCATATATATCAAGGAATAATTCTGATGCCATCTCTGGTAACTTCAAAAACCAAATCATAATCTTATTAAAAGTTTTTTGTGTTTTTTCATCTCTTTTAATACTTTTTTGGGTTTCATCTACTAATATTTTTCTAATATTTGCAGCAATTTTATCAACAATTTCCTTATTACTTTTCACCTTAATTTTTATACTTTCATATGCCTCTGGTAATTGAATATTTTTAGAAATCAACTCTTCCTTAATATCAACTTCAAAATCTAACAATATAGCAATTAAATCTTCATCTATGCCATTGTCAATGTATAAATCTTCAACATTTTTATTAAACTTACCATTCTGATTCAAAAGAATATTATACTTTCTTATGTATTTTCCCTCTTCAAGTTTAAAAGCAATATTATAAAACTTACTTAACCATTCATACATATTTTTCTCTGAATTGAACCAACTTCTTATTTCAGCTACAGATTTCTTACCCTCTACAATTTTACATAAATCGGCAAAACTGAAGTTTGAACCTAGCGCCCTTGTCCAATAATTATAAGAACTCTTGCTGGGTATTGATAATTTTATACTCATTGAGTTTAGTAAATCCCAAAAATAGCTTACACTATTATTATCATTACAATCAGGAAGAATCAAATTAACCTCTTCTTTACTGTTTAACATTGATACTAATTCATTTGTATTTGTATCAATGATTTTTGAATGATTACATATATTTTTTATTTTGTATAGTAGCTCCTTCTGCAATTGAGAATTATTTGTGTCTCTTGAAAAACATATATTATAAATATTTTTGAATCCATTTGCCCCAACATATTCCAACATATTTTCATACAAATCTATAGCCTTAAAAAGTAATTCTTTATTTATCTGAGAATTTTCATATATTCCATCTCTCTGTTCTTCCACACTAAACTTGCTACTATTAACAACAAACGGTAAGCAAAATTCTTCTGTTCCAACTAAAGGAAATCTACAAAATAATTTAGGTATTAATGCATCAAAAGGCTCTATATATTTTTCATTATTTTTTATACTTATAATTGTAGCAATCTCAATATCATCCTTAAAACAAATTAATACTTTTTGAGAAGTCCTTACATTTGCTTCATCTTTAATAATTTCTACAACTTTAATATTACAGTCTAATTTGTTGACAATCTTGTTTCTTTTATAAATTATATCATTATATGTTATTGTATCTATCGTTTCAACAAATGCTAATACAAAAGCAGCAGACTTATCTAAATCTTTTTTGCCATCATTTATCGCTTTTTTATCTGCATTTTTTAAGTTATATATAAAGTTAGTTTCATATTTCATATCATCTGGCGAAAATTCTAATGGATTTAAACTAAGTTTTTTTAAATTTTCCAAAGATTCCGCTACATCTTCCTTAATCTGAAAAATATCTCTTCCACTCCTATTAAGGCAAAATTCCAATCTATTTTTCCTTGATAATGTATCAATATATGCTCCTTTAATTAATACTTTTTCAGATAGCAAATGTGTTGTTATGAAACCTGTCCCAAACTTACCAGTTGCATCGTCATCATTATTACTTTCTTTTGTTGAAATTTGTGTTATTATATTCATTAAACTTTTATAGTCAAAAGGTTTCCCATTATGTGAAAAATACAAAAAATCATTTTCATTTTTTATATTAATATCTATAGAAGGATTAGAACAATCATTTGCATTTTGTATAAGCTCCCAAATCCATCTTCTACAAAGTCTCTCATTTCCTGATTCCCTTAATTCAGATAGCTTTTGATTTATTTTACTTGCTGCTGCTTCAATATAACCTTGTTCCATAAGCTTGTTATGTAAGTTTAAATTATTATTCACTTTAGCCACCATACTTTCAACACTACTATAACCATTATTAACCATGAGTATAATTATATCATTTTTCAGATGTTATTTAAACCAAATATGATAAATTAATCCTGTTTATGCTATTATATCAATTTTTTTTAACAAACCCTAATATAAAAACTCTAGCTATATCTTTCATATAGATTATACCTTATAATTTGGCTTATAACTTTAACTCATTCATTATTTTTGAGCAAATAGTCAGGACCACCCGTAAAGTGATATGCTCCCTTTATAGTAGACAATTAAAATAATAAAATCTTAATGTGTTAATTATATAGACATGAAGTAATTTTGATAATATAATTATTATGTAAATTAATTGAATCATATGTAAATTATACATAAAAAAACACTAATAGGAGGTATTGAAATTGATTTTTGTAAGTTATTCTTGGATTAAACAAAATCCTGACCCTAATGTATTATCCTTTGTTGCAGACTTAAGAACTAAAGGATATGATGCAAAATGCGATGTAATGGATATACAAAAAACATCAGCCATTAACTTTCCTGAAATGATGGCTCAAAATTTATTTAATGCAGAAAAAGTCATTATAATACTTAGCTCTAGTTACAAAAATAAAGCAGATTCTTTTAAAAATGGAGTTGGAGATGAATTTAGATATATAATTTCAGATATATCTAATAATACTCAAAAATATATTCTTGCATCTTTTTTTCCTCTTACAGATAAAAATATCAAACAAATAGTCCCTGATTTTTTAAAAGGCCGTGAAATCATAGATTTATCTACAGGTGATTATAATAAGTTATTATGTAAATTAACAAATACTGAAGAATATCACTTTCCAAAAGTAAATCCCATTCAACAAAAACCTATATCTGTAAATACGTCAACTTACTCCAAAATAGATAGTGGCTTTAACGTTTATCATGATTCAACACCTTTTTTTGATTATAGGATAAGAGGAGCATTTCCAGGTGTACGAGGTCTTAAAATTTTTGACGATCCTAAAACATGTGTAGATAGATTAGAATTACTGCTACGACAACCATTATCTGATCCTAAACTAAGAGATCCTATTTGGTATTTCCGTGGTAGTAGTTGTTTGGATATTACCTCTTTTAAACGTTTATCTGATACAAAATGCTTATTAGGAGTAGATGAATATGAAATAGATAAGATAGGAGTATTTATCGATTCCTCATATTATCGTGACTTTATTTATGTTCAAACAAAAGCTGATAAACCTTCAGGAGCTTATCCTAATCAAGATTATTATAAAAATCCAATATATAAAGATTGGGGATACTATTCCGAAGAATTTGGTTTATTTAATAATATCCCAATTACAAGAGCAGAATTTGACGATGGAGCTACAGTTATTAACGGACAAGTAGTTTCTTCAAATGGACAATTTCAACTACGTGTTCGCTATCTTACTCCATATAACTTTGTTATTTGTGCCAAATTTCATCCTTTCAATTCCAACCAAGGTGACCTTTTTACAAGGAATGGCTTAAATGCAGTGCTTAAAGGATTTATGTCAATTGAAGATTTCGCACAACAAAGCTTAAAATTACCACGTAACTCGGATGATATATAAATAAAAATGTTTGAATTATATTTATAAAAAAACCCACGAAAAAATTTAGATTTTCGTGGGTTTTATGGTGGAGGCGAGGGGTCAGTGGCATCCATACTTTCATATGGCCCTGACTATATCTTATTCTGCAAAATAATCTTCTGCAGAACCCTGGCATATTATA